>JALUUZ010000108.1 GCA_027021095.1 Gammaproteobacteria bacterium | reverse complement strand
CGCTTTTGACAGCAGCTGCTCCACCTGTTGGCATTCATAGCCCACGTTGTCGTTATGTCTTCGATGCTGCCACGGTCAGCACCCTTGTGCCGCCCGGCTGCGAGATAGAAACCTGGTTGGTCGCCCATAAATAATCATGAAGAGCCATGATGCCGCTGGACTGTTTACGCCATCGGCGTTATGCTCATGCCACTCCTTACTTTTTACGGCAGTCAGTCGGCCTTTTTTACACACCCTGGACCAGGACACATGTTTAAGCTGGCACTCAGACAACTGCGGCTCGACCCATCCCGTACTTTGCTGACCGCGCTGGTGCTCGGCGCAGTCATCGCGGTCATTCTGATCCTCGCAGGATTCGAACAGGGCCAGTATTACCAGCTGAGCCGTATCGTTCTCAAACGCCAGGCAGACCTGGTGCTCACCCAGTCAGGGGTCAGCAATTTTATCGCCGTACGCTCATCGCTCCCGCAGACGACACGTGACGAAGTCGAAGCTGTCGATGGCGTAGTCAACGCCAATCCGCTGACGGCCCTGCCAGTCATTTATGCCAAGGGTAAGCTGCGCACTCCGATCTATGTGCTGGTCTATGACACGATCGGTGGCCCGGCCTCGATCAAATCTGGACGCCAGATCAAACAGGGACGGGAGATCGTGATCGATGAGTCACTGGCAAAAAAATATGGCATCAAGACGGGAGATGACTTTCTGATTACCGATTTCAGATTTACCGTGGTTGGCATCACCAACGAGGCCGCGTTTTTGATGCCCTTTGCGTTTATCAATTATGACGGCATGCTCGATCTGTTTATCGAGTCTGAAATCGCACCTGACTTGAGCACCTTTCCGCTGCTGAGTTTCCTGCTCGTGGAGCTCAAACCACAGGCAGACCGTGACAAGGTCGCGGCGATGATCGAACAACGTGTACCCGCCGTGGATGTATTTACCCCCGAAAAACTGGCAGACCGGGATGTCAACATGGGACGCCTGTTCTTCGGCCCGATCATGGGGCTTCTTGTCAGTGTCGGCTATATCATCGGCATACTGGTCGTCGGACTGATCATGTACGCTGATGTCCGTGGCCGAATCAAGAGCTTCGCCGTATTGAAAGCGCTGGGATTCCCGGCGCGCAGGCTCAACATGGCAGTGCTGTACCAGTCTGTACTGCTGCTGGCACTCGCCGCACCGCTTGGCGCCGGTGCCGCCTACATCCTGGCACTGTTTATCGAATCGGCAGCGCCCGTCTACTATATTTACCTCGCCGAGCCAGGAACGCTGGCCACCACGATGATCGCAAGCCTGGCTTTCGCAGTGATCGGCGCCTTGGTACCACTGCGTACGATTCACCGCTCTGACCCGATGATCGTCTTCCAGGGAGCCTGAGCTGTATGATTCAATGGGCTTGGAAATCGTTGTTCAGCCGCCGTGGCAACCTGGTCAGCAGCGCACTGGGAATAGGCGGGGCCTTTATCCTGGTAATCTTCTTTTCCGCCGTTCTCCAGGGCGAGGCTGTCCAGGTCGTGGCTTACCCCAAACACATCAAGCCCGATATCTGGGTGATGCAGAAAGGTGTCGCCAACATGCATATGGCGATGTCGTTCGTCTGGGACTGGAAGGCCGACAAGGTCGCGAGAATACCAGGCGTAAAACGCGTCACCCCGATCTTGTATACCAACGGCATTATCACGACCGGCGGACAGCGGATCTTTGCGTTTATCGTCGGCCTGCTGCCTGGCACCCAACAACGTGCTGGACCCTGGGAAATGGTCGCCGGCCGCCAGGTCCGCTCTGCAAAAGAAACCGTAGTACCCGACGTGTTTATCCGCCTTGCCGGGGTCAAGCTGGGTGACGAGGTGCGTATCACCGATAAAAAGTTCAAGATCGTCGGTTTCTCGAAGGGCACTTTTTCCTCCGCCAATGCTGTGTTATTCGTACCGTTCAATGACCTGCAGGATATAATCTCTGCCATTGGTACCTACAGCTACCTGCTGGTGGACATCAAAGAAGGACTGGACCCCAAACTGATGGCCGCAACGATCCGCCAGCAGGTTGAAAAAGTCAATGCGCTGCCTCACCAGGAATTTATCGAAAACGATTTTTCGATGGCAAAACAAATGGGGCTTGAGATCATTTTTATGATGACGGTGATCTGTTCGGTACTCGCCGCGCTGATCATTGGCTTTACCGCCTATTCCCTCGTCGTGCGTAAGCGCAGTGAACTGGCGGTGATCAAAGCGCTGGGGACAGGCAACGGCAGAATATTTTTCGCAGTGGTTTTTCAATCCGGGCTGATCACCCTGCTCGGGTTTCTGGTCGCAGTGGCGTTTGCGGTGTTGGTCATACCCAAAGTCCCGGCACTGATCCCGCAGTTGACATTGATCGTCTCTAGCGACACGATTCTTCTGCTCGGCGGCATTGCGTTGCTGGTCGCCGTCGCAGGCGCCCTGATTCCCGCCTACCTGATCACCCGGCTGGATCCCGCTACCGTATTCTACACTTGAGAAAATCCCGATGGATACACCAGTACTGATTGCAAAAAAACTGAGCAAGACATTCGGCAAAGGCCACACGAAGGTCCAGGCTGTCAACCAGGTCAGTTTCGAAATCCTTCCCGAAGAAGTCGTACTGATCATGGGGCCTTCAGGGTCCGGCAAAACCACCCTGCTGTCGATGCTTGGCGGGCTGCTTCGGCCAGACAGCGGCAGCGTGGTTATCGACGGTACCGATATCACCGCACTTAAAGATTCGCAGCTGCCCGAAATCCGTGCACTGAAAATCGGCTTTATTTTTCAGGCATTCAATCTGCTCGCTGCGCTGACCGTCGAGGAGAACATTCTGTTTCCTGCGCAGCTGAAAAAAACCACCAGCCAACCAGCCAGCGTATTGGCAAACAAGCTGATCGAGCTGCTCAGCCTGGAACACCGCCGCAACGCTCTGCCACATACTCTTTCAGGCGGCGAAAAACAGCGAGTTGCCATCGCCCGCGCACTGATCAACGAACCCAGATTGATACTTGCCGATGAGCCTACCGGCAACCTGGATTCGCAAAACGGCCAGGAAGTGATGATGATCCTGCAAGAGATTGCAAAGGAGCAAGCCTGCTCGGTAATCATCGTCACCCACGATCCACGGGTCGAGGAGATCGCCGACCGGATTTTATGGATCGAAGACGGCGCGCTGCGCGATCGCAGACAAGAAACACATTCCTGGGCGCGTGACCCGGTCTGTGGCATGCAAGTCGACGAGTGGAAGTCCAGGCTCTGCATGGAATACCAAGGACTCACCTATCATTTTTGTTCCAGGCGCTGCCAGGAAAAATTCAACGCTGAACCAGCGAAATATATTTAACCCGCGTTGCGCTGCAACAACCGCCTTTCCTGGTTG
>JALUUZ010000107.1 GCA_027021095.1 Gammaproteobacteria bacterium | reverse complement strand
CGCCATGCTGCCGGCGTGTCAGGGAGCTTGAAGTCGATGCTGGCCCTGCCTTGTTGGTCAGTGAGCAGGCGCCCGTTCCAGTAAGCCAGGGGTTTGAATAGGGGAAGCCTCCGAGAGCCGTTCCGTGGTGAGCCGGTATGGTGTTTTTTCCCTGTGGAGGATACCATTGTTGCCGTATGTGTTCCTGTCGCCTGGTTTGCCAGTGGGGGTGCCGTTCCGGTAAACCGGGTCAGCAGGTTGAAGTTATGCAGCTGCAGCCTGCCGGGACGATAGAACCCCGGGTAGGGGTCGTAATCCGCAGCAGCCAGGCTGTCTGAATCGAACAGGGTTTCATCGACGACAGTGACCGCCAGTTCGGCCGGCAGCGTGGTGCCGTGCCTGGTGTTGACCTGGATGTTCAGCCTGGCCTGTTCGCCAGGCCGGTATGTTTTTTTGTCGGTATCTATCTTGATCACGAGCCGCCTGTAGCGGTCTTCGACTTCGATTCTTGCATAGCCGATGCGGAAAGCGGGTATTGCGGCCGTGCTTTTCCGGTTGGCGGCAGGCCTGTTCCGAGCCGGGTTCATCAGGACCACCGAGACATAAAATCCTGGCAGATACTCTTTTTTTACCGGAAGCGTGATGACCGAGAGATCGTCGTCGAGCCTGACTGTCTTGTAGTCGAGAACACCGTTCCGTTCGACCGTCACCAGTGCGCTGGCGCCAGGGTAAGGATTTTTGACCAGGATCCTGAGCTGCTCACCGGCACGGTAGCGCATTTTTTCGGGGGTGATGTCAAGCTGGTGACCTGGCCCGGGGGGCCACCTGGTTTGCGTTTTTCCTGTAGCCCAACGCTGCAAGGTGTTGGTGTGTGAGCGGCCTTTGCTGTCGCGGATCGTGGCGACGAAGCGGTAGTGACCTGCCTGCGGCGGAGTAAAGCGGCATGTCTGCGGTTGCCGTGCCGAGACCAGGCGGCACTCGCTGACCTGTTTCCAGTGCTGCTTGTCCACTCTGCCGTGATGCGTGTGCCTGTCACCGGGTGAGACGGACTGCTGGATCGATACAGTGATTGCCGTGCCGGCTGCCGGGTTGCCCTGTGCGTCGACGACCAGGGTCTGTAAAACTGACGGTTGGCCTGGTGTCAGTGTCCAGTCGTCGTGCCTGAGGCCGATGTAGCGGTCGCGTGCGGCATAGATGGCGGTGCGGAGGCTGCGGCGGTAGCCGCCGTTGTTGTCACGTACCGCGGCTTCGACGAGTAACCTGCCATAGAGGATTTCTTTTACCGGTACGGTATAGGCGTAGCTGTCTTTGCCTTTCGCGTCCAAGCGCCGGCTGACTTGGTTAATTGTGCGCAGCCTGGCTGTCTCGGCAAGGCCGAAGCTGAAGCCGCGAGCAGATTTTACTTCAGGCTGCAGCCTGGTGGCTTGCAACAGTGTGGTGATCCGGAGTTCGGCGCCTGCATAGGGCGTGCCGGCAGCCGATACCGCGCTGCTGTTTGTGATCAGGCGGTCGCCAGGCTTATACAAGGTACGGTTCAGAGAATTGGCAGGATGGAACGAAACGGATTTTGCAGCGGTTACGAGCACACGCATGTTCAGCGGTAGAGGCCGCCATCCGCCTGCATCGGTCTGCACCCTGAGGCTGAACCGGTACCAGCCGGTAGGGGAGTCTTTGGCCGTGAAGAATCTGCCGTTGTAGGCACCAAAGTCGTTCAGCCTGAGTGCTGTGACCTGGTGTATTTTTTTGTGCAGCGGATCACGCACGGTCAACTGGTACAGCCGTGATCGGGCAGGGCGCATGTCCTGACCGTGCTGTTCGCGTACATAGAGCTTGTAGTCTATCGTGTCGCCGGCCTGGTAGACTCTTTGTGCAGTCAGCCCCCAGGGCTTCAGTACCGTGGGCTTGGCGTGCCGGTCGGCAGTGGTGATGTTGTCGACCCGGAAATCGGCAGTCAGTGGCAACAGTGCAAGTTCACCGCTTTTATCTACCCGCAGGTACAGTACGGGATGCTCGTAGTTGCCGGCAGCGTGGAATCGGGTGGTGTTCTTCAACTGCGTTCGGCCGGGAAGCATCGCGATCCCTGAGTGACCGGTCACTGCCGAGGCGATCTGCTGCAATGGTTTGAAATGGCTTTTGAGCCTGCCGTAGACTAAGCTGACCCGGGCGCCTTGAACTGCTTTGCCGTCGCTGAGCCGGGTAACCCAGGCCAGGCTGTTGGATTCACCGAGTTTGAACTGTACATGAAAGGGTGTGACCAGTGTGATGAAGTGACTCTGTTTGCTGCCGGCCGGGGAAGGAAGAGCCGGTCTGACCCACCCTGTGATCAGACCGGACCCTGTCTGCTTGTCAAATGTAAGCGCCGCGGCATGACGCCTGGTCTGGTCGTCGGTCTGCGGAAGTTTGAGTGTGCGTTTTGCCTGTGCGGTTTTCCCGCTGCCGCTGACAAAGGAATAAAACAGGCTGACCTGGTCGATGTTCAGCAACTCGAGCAACAGCCTGGCCGGTGTTGCCTGTGACTGCACTGACACTGGTTGCAGTACCCGCAGTGCGGGCTTCAGGTGTGCGGTATCGATGTGCAGCTTTATCGTTCCTTTCAACTGCTGTCCGAACAGGTCTACCAGTCCCGGCTTGCTGTGCAGGGTATGCCTGGTGAAGGGGCGGAGCAGCCTGTTCAGCTGCAGTGTGTAGACGCGTTCTTTTTCATAGGCACGATGGAGTGAACCGCTGTCGCCCCAGTCGCGGGTTTTCAGGTGCGTTTCGGATGCTAAAAATTTCTGTACCCGCGGGTCGACCGGCCTTAGCGTCAGACCACGCAACAAGACGGCAGGATCGAAAGGTGTCGAAAAACGCAGTGTAACCGGGTATTCGGGCGCACAGCGTGGCATGGCAAGGTTTGTTGTGTTGCTGGTTATGTATTTTCCGGCCTTGCGGCTGTAGCAGCGGACACCGAGAAAGCGAAATTCGGGAAAGGTCGTAAAGCGGGTGAGTCGTTTTTGTTGTGTTCCCTTGAGGTTGCCTGTTTTGGTCAGCAGCCCGGGTTCGATCATCAGGCTGACCTGTGTTCCCTGCGGCAGCGGCTTGATCGGTTCGATCAGCCAGCTGCGCGCGTACAGTGACTTAGCACGCTTGTTTTCGTGTGTGACTTTGATCCGGTAGCGCTGGTGCTTGCCGGCAAGCAGGTAAAGGTTGCTTGCGACAGACGGTTTGAACACGGGCATATTGAACTGAATACGGATTACCGGCGTGCCAGGGGAGCGCCAGTGGACAAAATGGGTCTTGGTCACGCTTGGCGTCGCGGTCGTGAAACTGTGCAGCACTTCACGAGAAAGGTTTCTGCCCGAAGCTGCTTTCAGCGCTTTACCAATCTTGATCTGGTAGGTCGTGGCCGGTCGCAGCGCGTCGTTCGCACCGAGCTGGCAG
>JALUUZ010000106.1 GCA_027021095.1 Gammaproteobacteria bacterium | reverse complement strand
GCGCTCAAGGCATTACTGAAGCAGATGGAGCGTGACTACAAGAAGATGCGCCTGCGCCTGCCGACCAAGACACAGGTTGCGGTACTGCTCGAGGACATCTCCCAGAAAGGGCTTGCCGCCGGGCTGGATTTCAGGCTGTACGATCCACAGCCGGAAAAGGCGCAGGAAGAGTTCGTCGAGATTCCGATCAAGATCAGTGTGACTGGCACCTATCACCAGCTGGGCAAGTTTATCAGTGATATCGCAGAGCTGCCACGTATTGTCACGCTGCACGATATCAACATCAAGCCCTTAGCGAAAAGCGGCACGTTGATCATGAACGTGCTGGCCAAGACTTATAAGTACGAAGACGAAAAGAGGAATTAGACGATGGCGCAGGTAAACAGACAGCGGAAGTGCTACAGCAAGTACTGGTTATTGTTGCTGATTCCATTGCTCGCTGCGTGCAGCCACGACATGAGCGGGCTGCAGCAGGATATCGATCACACGATCAGGAATACGCGTGGTTACAGGATCAAGCCCGCGCCACGCTATGTGCAGATCGAGCCGTTTATCTATGTGCCGACCAACCGTGATCCCTTCGCCAGCCCGCGCAAGCGCCGGCCTGGTGTGATCAACCCGGGGAATGCCAAGAACTGCAACGGGCCGGTGATTCTGGCCAAGCGCCGGCGTGAACCGCTGGAGCAGTATCCGCTGAAGACACTGCAGATGGTGGGCACGATCAAGCGCAAGGCCACTCGGTGGGCATTGCTGCGTACCAAGGATGGCACCATCCACCGGGTGCGGGCTTCCAACTACGTCGGACAAAACCATGGAAAGATAGTCAATATTACAGACACGATGGTTGAAATCTCTGAAATCGTAGAAAACAGGGGTGTCGATGACGAAGACAGCGGGTGCCCTTACCGGGCGCGCAAGGCAAAACTGGAGTTGAGTAATTGATTAAAGGGGAAGGAGTATGCGGCCGAAAAACAGTAGGACCATAGCAGACACTGCGATGGGGAATCTGGCATTCGATTCAGAGATGATTATTGCCACCAACACAACAGGAAAACGGAACAGGATCATGCGCAAATTACTATTGACCTTCGTCTTGCTATGGAGCCCTGCAATGCTGGCCGCACAGAATGTGCTCAAGGACCTGAGAGTGACTTCACTGCCTGGCGAAAAAGCCCTGATCACCCTGACCATGGCGAAAAAGGCCACTAACCCGATCGGTTTTACGATCGAGAATCCTGCCAGGATTTCACTGGATTTTATGCATACCAAGAACCGCTTGCGAAAACGCCGCTACAAGGTGTCGCTTGGTATGGCGCGCAGCCTGAACGTGGTTTCCGCCAGGGGCAGGACCCGCCTGGTGGTCAATTTGTCCAAGCTCGTGCCGTACACGACCAGGGTCAGCGGCAACAAGGTCTATGTGACCATCGACAGTGGTTCGGTACGGCGCATGGCACGCCGCCACAACAGCAACCGTGTACGGCCTGCCGCTTCGGGCCAGCGTATCAATATCATCGATTTTCGCCGTGGTGAAAACGGGCAGGGCCGGATCATCGTTACCCTGGCCAACCCCAACGCGGCGGTCGATATCAAGCAGCGCGACGGCAAGATCATTGCCGATTTCGTCAATACCCGTCTGCCATCCAACCTGGAACGCCGGCTCGATGTACTCGACTTTGCGACCCCGGTAAAGAACATCGATACGTTTACCAAGGGCAATAATGTGCGCATGGTAATCACACCGATTGGAAAGTTTCATCATATGGCTTACCAGGCCAACAATGTCTATACGATCGAGGTCAAGCCGGTCAAAAAGAAAATCATCAAGCGCGCCACGGGAATCAACGGTGACTACCGCGGTGAAAAGCTGACGCTGAATTTTCAGAACATCAAGGTGAGGGCGGTACTGCAGCTGCTGGCGGACTTTACCGGGTTGAACATTGTGGTCAGCGACAGTGTCAAGGGCAGCCTGACCCTGCGTTTGAAGAACGTACCTTGGGACCAGGCGCTCGACATCATTCTCAAATCCAAGGGGTTGGCGATGCGCCGTACCGGTAACGTGATGCGCATTGCACCGACCGAGGAGATGTCACAGATCGAGCAGGCCGAACTGACCGCACGCAAGAAGGTGACCGAGCTGGAGCCGTTGCGAACCGAGTGGTTTCAGATCAACTTCGCCAGTGCCAAGGAGATCCTTGCGACGATCAACAACAAAAAAGCGTCTTTGCTGTCGAAGCGCGGCAGGGCGGTAACCGACAAACGCACCAATACCTTGATGGTGCTGGATACCCCGGACAGGCTGAGCGAGATCCGCAAGCTGATCAAGCGCCTGGATGTCCCGGTGCGGCAGGTGCTGATCGAATCGCGGATCGTCATTGCCACCAATGATTTTTCCAGGGACCTGGGTGTCAAGTTCGGTGTCTCCAGTACCAACAAGTTCAATAATGGCAAGAATTTTATTACCGCCGGTGGCCCGCAGAATACCGACGGCACCCTGAGCAACAATGTCATGCTCGACATGGGCGTGGACAGCTCCAAGAACAAGGCCGGACGCTTTGGCCTGGCGATCGGTAAACTGGGTTCCAGTATCCTGCAGTTGGAATTGTCAGCGTTGGAAGCCGAGGGCCGGGGTGAGATCGTGTCCAATCCCAGGCTGGTGACCGCAAACAAAAAGGAGGCCTATATCGAGCAGGGACTCGAGATTCCGTACTCGCAGAATGCATCCAGCGGTGCAGCTACCGTAAGTTTCAAGAAAGCGGTGTTGTCATTGAAAGTCACGCCGCAGATCACCCCGGATGACCGGGTGATCCTCGACCTGGTAGTCAAGAAGGACGCCGCCAATTTCAGTGCGACATTCAGGGACGGTGTGCCGGGTATCGACACCCGTGAAATCAGCACCCAGGTGCTGGTCAACAATGGTGAGACAGTCGTGCTGGGTGGTATCTATGAGGGCGAGCGTAAGAAAAACATCGCCAGGGTGCCGGTGCTGGGCAGGATTCCGCTGCTGGGTTTTCTGTTCAGGGACAAGCAGATCGTCGACAAAAAGTCGGAGCTGCTGATTTTCGTCACCCCGAAGATTATCAAGGACGGTCTTAAAAATGTAGCGCAGTAATACATCCTTTCAAACTGGATTGAATGCGGCAGGCACCACCTGCCGCATTTTTTTTTGCGGGCCAGCCTGCATTGCACGGTGCGCCCGTTCCCGTGTGAATCGGTTTGGCGGGCTGGCCAAGAGGCGGCGCAGAAAAAAGCTTGCGGACCGCGGGATCGTTCAGGCGGGGGGGTTGTCATTGTCACGACCTGTCAAAGCGCTTCATAGGGGACGTGGTGCGCACGGTGATAGTGATTGCTCCGGGTCGCCGTTTGGCGGTATAGTGGCGCGGTCAGATTCCAAAGCAAAATCG
>JALUUZ010000105.1 GCA_027021095.1 Gammaproteobacteria bacterium | reverse complement strand
CGCGTACGGGCCAGAAAGGCAATGCGGCCAGGATCAACAGGCTGATCGCGGTCAATGCCATCAGCCGGTCGGACACGACACTGAACACCGACTCTTTCAGCGTGACGCCGTCGCGGTGCAGCTGCCAGGCGCGCAACGCATCGCCCCCGAGCGTCGAAGGCAGTCCCTGGTTCAGGAAGTTACCGAGGTAGTAGTAAAAATACAGTTTCGAGGTCGGTAACCGGTAAGTGCCTGTAGCTGCGGACAAGACGATCTCTTTCCAGCGCAATGCCGCAACCAGAACTTGAAAGAACAGCAGCGCGATCACCAGCCCGGCCGCGGCAGGACTGATCTGCCGCATCTGCTGCAGGGTCTGCTTCAGGTCCACCTTGCTGAAGACCAGGTAGATCAGCAGGCCGCTGACACACAGCTTGACCAGGAATGACAGTATATTGGTGCGTATAACGCACCCTACTTTGGGGCGTGACATTTTCTTGATGTAAATCCTTTGGTGTGCTTCGCACACCGTTACGGCGTGGTAGGGTGCGTTGTACGCACCAACACCAAGGTAAATCGAATCGTATCACGTGGCGATGCTTCTACACACGATATTTCCATACCGCAAAGCCCTTGGTGTGCTTCGCACACCGTTACGACGGGGCGGGGTGCGTCGTATGTCCCAACACCGTGGTAAATTGGATCGTGTCGCGTGGTGATTCTTTCATACATGATTCTTTCGTGCCAAATCATTGTCCGTATATTGGTGCGTATAACGCACCCTACTTTGGGGCGTGACATTTTCTTGGTGTAAATCCTTTGGTGTGCTTCGCACACCGTCACGACAAGGTAGGGTGCGTTGTACGCACCAGACACCAAGGCAAATCAAATAGCATCACCTAGCGATCCTTCCACACACGATATTTCCTTGCCGTGCCTTAAAGCACATCGTATTCTGCCAACAACTTCCTGACCGGGTCCCCGAGCTCTGGATGCTGCAACGCGTAGTTCAGCGTCGCTTCGATGTAACCAAGCTTGCTGCCGCAATCGAACCGCCGCCCCTTGAAACGGTAGGCATAAGCCTGCTCTTTTTCCAGCAGCAGCGAGATCGCATCGGTCAGCTGCACCTCGCCCCCGGCGCCGGCGCCGACCCGGCGCAGGCAATCGAACAGGCTGTTAGGAAAAATGTAACGCCCGACGACACCAAAACGACTCGGTGCCTGTGCAGGTGCAGGCTTTTCGACGATGGAGCGGATGCCGGCCAGCTCCGACTCATCACCCGCGGTATCGACGATCCCGTAGCGATCGGTCATGTCCGGTGCGACGGTCTCGATACCGATCACCGCCTGCTGCCTGGTATTGAAAATCTCCGCCATCTGCGCCAGGCAGCCCCGCCCGCCGTCATCGATCAAGTCATCGGCCAGGATCACCGCAAACGGTTCGTCACCGACAGCCGGTGCGGCACACAACACGGCATGTCCAAGCCCCAGCGCTTCCGGCTGGCGGATATAGATGCACGACACCTGTGACGGTACGATACGTTTGACCTGTTTCAGCAACTCGTGATCCCCACGCCTTTGCAGCTCGGTCTCGAGCTCGTAGTTCTTGTCGAAATGGTCCTCGATCGCACGCTTGCTGGAACTGGTGACGAACACCATTTGGGTGATCCCGGCGGCGATTGCCTCCTCGACCGCATACTGGATCAACGGCTTGTCGACGATCGGCAGCATTTCTTTTGGATTGGCCTTGGTCGCCGGCAAAAACCTCGTACCCAGCCCGGCGACGGGAAAGACGGCTTTTCTCAACTTGTTTCGCATCTTCAAGCTCTGTCCAGGGTAAGCGGCATACTACTTCCTACTTCGCTTCCGGTTGTGAGACGAACGGGATCACATTGGTCCCCGGCTGCTGGCGGTTGAACTCCGGCACCAGGCTGTTCAACATGGTCTGCAGGCCCTGCTCGTCGTGGTTCGCAACGGCGGTTTCGATCCTGCCCAGCAGCTCCTGCAGCCAGTCCCAATCGACCAGCCGCGAGTTGGCCAGCTTGATCTTCGGGTGTGCGGTCTGCTTTTCCTGTTCCTTCTCATGAAACAACTCCTCGTGCATTTTCTCGCCGGAACGCAGGCTGGTATAGACGATCTCGATCTCCTCGTCAGGCTTCTTCCCCGACAGCATGATCATCTGCCTGGCCAGGTCCGCGATTCTGACCGGCTCCCCCATGTCGAGCACGAAAATCTCACCGCCCCGCCCAAGCACGGCCGCCTGCATGATCAGCTGCGCCGCCTCGGGGATGGTCATAAAGAAACGGGTAATCTCCGGATGTGTCACCGTCACCGGCCCGCCGTTCTTGATCTGTTCGCGAAACAGGGGCACGACACTGCCGGCCGAGTCCAGCACATTGCCGAAACGCACGGTGATGTAACGGGTCTTGGAACGTTCATTGATATTCTGGCAGATCAGCTCACCAACCCGCTTGGTCGCCCCCATGACGTTAGTGGGGTTGACCGCCTTGTCGGTCGAGACCAGCACAAACTCATCGACCTGGTACTTGTCCGCCGCCTCGGCCAGGATCTTCGTGCCAAGCACATTGTTTTTCAACGCCGGACGGGCCTGGTCTTCCAGCATCGGCACGTGCTTGTAGGCGGCGGCGTGGAAAATCGTGCATGGACGATTCGTCTTCAGAAGATGCTCGACCGCCACCTTGTCAGTCACATCGACCAGCTTGCGTATAATCCGCTGCTGTGAATCCGCCTTGCGCAACTCCTCGTAGATCCGGTACAGGTTGAACTCGCTGTGATCGGCCAGGATCAGCAGCGCAGGCGAGTATTTACTGATCTGGCGGCACAACTCGGAACCGATCGATCCACCGGCGCCACTGACCAGGATCACCTTATCCTTGATCCCGTGGCTGATCCCCACTGTATCGAGCACGACAGGCTCGCGTCCCAACAGGTCATCGATCGAGACCTCGCGCACTTCCTGCAACGCCGAGCGCCCGGAAACGAAATCCTGCAGCCTGGGCAGGGTACGAAACGGCACGCCGGCCCTGCTGCAGTGGCGTACGATACGCCGCATCTGCGCGGCGGTCGCATTGGGAATGGCCAGAATGATAATATCGACCGCGTGCTCCTGCACCAGGGCCGGGAGCTGCCGTGTCGCCCCCAGCACCCGCACGCCATGAATCTCATGCCCCTTGCGGCGTGGATTGTCATCGGCAAAGCCGACCGGATTGTAGCGCTGCTCACGCTCCTTGATCAGGTCGCGAACCAGCATTTCCCCGGCACTGCCGGCACCGACGATCAGCACCCTGGTTCCCTGGCCGGGCCGCAAGCGGTAATCCTTGAACCAACGGTAGATAAACCGCGGCCCGGCCAGCAGCATCACCAGGATCAATGGATACATCAACGGGATGGAACGCGGCACACCCTGCAGCCGGGTGAACACGAACA
>JALUUZ010000104.1 GCA_027021095.1 Gammaproteobacteria bacterium | reverse complement strand
CCTGCTGTTTCTTATCCAATACCGGGAGGAATGCCGAACCACGCGTTGCTCGGCACGCCAGATTCAAGCGATGAACAAGCTGTTTGCCATCGGCTACCAGGAACTGGCACGCGCCGAATACCTGGTCGGCCGTTACGCCTCGTCACTGAATGATTTCCGCAAAGCCTTGAAATACGACCAGTACAACGCCAAGACCCACTATTACCTTGCACTGATCTTCGCACACCAGCGCCAGCACGACCTGGTATACCAGGAATACGATATCCTGACCAGGGTCGACCCGAAGCTGGCCAAGCGGATCGAGAAATACCTGCAGTACCATTGACGGCGCATGGCCGTGCTATGAAGACTGGTGAGCAATGCGCGCCAGCCTGTGCACCTTACGGTACCCTTTCGGCAGCTTGCGCCCGCGCAGGCCGCGATCGGTCACATACTCATCGACCTGTTCCGCTGACAGCGTCCTGGTGCGTTTACCGGAGTGAAGCACCACCGATTCGCCATCCAGCACACAGATCGCGGCGGCCATGTATTCTTCGCGTGACTGCACCTTCTTACTGGGGATGTTGATAATCTTGATGCCCTTGCCCTTCGACATTACCGGCATCTCGCCCAACGGGATCACGACGGTGTTGCCTTCGGTAGTCACCGCGAAAATCCATTCCTCGTCGTGACTGCGTACCGGCACCGGCGGCATGGCCTTGGCGCCCTTGGGCACCGACAGGACTTTTTTCCCTGACTTGGTCCGCGAAATCATGTCTTCCAGACTGCACACGAATCCATAACCGGCATCCGACATCAGCAGGAACCTATCCTGCATTTCACCCATGATCACGCCGACCACTGTCGCACCGCTGGTCACGTTGACTCTGCCACTCAACGGCTCGCCCTGGCCGCGTGCCGAGGGCAAGGTATGCGCCGGTACCGCGAAGGCCCGTCCGGTCGAGTCGAGAAACACGGCAAGCTGGTTGCTTTTACCGCGTGCACAGTCCTGGAACCCGTCACCGGACTTGTAACTGATCGCCGTCGGATCCATCTCATGCCCCTTGGCAGCCCGCACCCAGCCTTTTTCAGACAGGATGACCGTAACCGGGTCGGAACTGATCAGCGCCGTCTCATCGATTGCCTGCGCCGCCTCGCGCACCACGATCGGCGAGCGGCGCTCGTCACCGTATTCCTCGGCATCCGCTTTAAGTTCTTTCTTGATCAGTGTCTTGAGCCGCTGGCGCGATCCCAGCGTTTTTTCCAACTCGGTCTTTTCGGCTTTCAGCTCCTTCTGCTCGGCCTTGATTTTCATCTCCTCGAGCCTGGCCAGGTGCCGCAGCTTGAGCTCCAGGATGGACTCGGCCTGTTCGTCGGTAAGCTTGAAACGCTCGATCAGTACCGGCTTGGGCTTGTCATTGTTGCGAATGATCTTGATCACTTCATCGATGTTCAGGTAGGCAATCAGGTAACCTTTGAGAATACGCAGACGCTTGTTGATTTTTTCCAGCCGGAACTCGAGCCGGCGTTTGACAGTCGCCGTACGGAACTGCAACCACTCGGTCAACAGCTCGATCAGGCCGACGACCCTGGGCCTGCCATCGATACCGATCACATTCATGTTGACCCGGTAGGTGCGTTCCAGGTCCGTAGTCGCAAACAGGTGTTTCATCAGCTCATCGGCATCGACACGGTTCGAACGCGGCACGATTACGAAACGAATCGGACTTTCATGGTCTGACTCGTCCCGCAGATCCTCGACCAAGGGCAGCTTCTTGGCCTGCATCTGCTGCGCAATCTGGTCCAGCACTTTCGAGCCGGACACCTGGTGCGGCAACGCGGTGATCACGATCCCCCCCTTTTCCTTTTCATAGCGGGCACGCATCCGCAGACTGCCGTGACCGGTCTTGTAGATCTTCTGGATCTCTTTTCTCGGCGTGATGATCTCCGCCTCAGTCGGGTAGTCCGGTCCCTTGACCGATTTCATGACCTGGGCGATCGTGGCTTTCGGCGAATCCAGCAGTGTAATACAGGCACCGACGAGTTCACGCAGGTTGTGCGGTGGAATATCGGTGGCCATGCCAACGGCGATACCGGAGACCCCATTCAGCAACACATTCGGCACCCGTGCCGGCAGTATCGCCGGCTCTTCCAAGGTACCATCGAAATTCGGCACCCAGTCCACCGTACCCTGCGAAATCTCACTCAACAGTAATTGCGCGAACGCCGCCAGCCGTGCCTCGGTATAACGCATGGCGGCAAAGGACTTCGGATCGTCCTGCGACCCCCAGTTGCCCTGTCCATCGATCAACGGGTAACGGTAACTGAACTGCTGCGCCATCAGCACCATCGCTTCGTAACAGGCGCTGTCACCATGCGGATGAAACTTGCCGAGTACATCGCCGATCGTGCGTGCAGACTTCTTGTACTTGGCGCTGGCGCGCAGGCCCAGCTCCGACATCGCGTAGATGATACGCCGCTGTACCGGCTTCAGTCCGTCACCGATATTCGGCAGGGCGCGGTCGAGAATCACATACATCGAGTAGTCGAGGTAGGCCTTCTCGGTAAACTTCTTCAACGGCAGCCGCTCGATATTTTCAAAATCCAGTGTCAATGACTTACCCATGGTGACTCACACTCCTCCCGCACAGGCAGCCGCTGTGCGCTGCCACAAACGATCATTTCCGCACTGAGACTCAGACATCGGCCTTGTCCCCGTTTTTCTCCAACCAGGCCTTGCGGTCCGCACTGCGTTTCTTGGCCAACAGCATATCGAGATGCTTTGCCGTATCGTCGCCCGCTTTGATCGTCAGCTGCACCAGCCGCCTGGTGTCCGGCGCCAGCGTGGTCTCGCGCAACTGCGACGGGTTCATTTCACCCAGGCCTTTGAAGCGCTGCACGTTGATCCGCGCATTCTTCTTCTCCGCCTTGAGACGATCCATGATCCCGGTCATCTCGGAATCATCCAGTGCATAATACACGTCGTTTCCCTGGTCGAGGCGGTACAGCGGCGGCATCGCCACATACACGTGCCCTTCGGTCACCAACGGCTTGAAATGTCGTACGAACAGGGCACACAGCAGGGTGGCGATATGCGCGCCATCCGAGTCGGCGTCCGCCAGAATACAGATCTTGCCGTAACGCAGTCCCTTGAGGTCCGAGGACCCCGGGTCGACGCCGATCGCAACCGAAATGTCGTGCACTTCCTGTGAATTGAGCACCTGCTGTGAATCCACCTCCCAGGTGTTCAGGATCTTGCCACGTAACGGCATGATGGCCTGGAAATTCCGGTCGCGCGCCTGCTTGGCCGATCCACCGGCCGAGTCCCCCTCGACCAGGAAAAGCTCGGTCTGTTCCGGATCGGTGGCGACACAGTCCGCCAGTTTGCCCGGCAGTGCCGGTCCCTGGGTGATCTTTTTACGTACCACCTTCTTGCCGGCCTTGAGCCGCTTCTGCGCATTGTCGATCGCAAGCTCG
>JALUUZ010000103.1 GCA_027021095.1 Gammaproteobacteria bacterium | reverse complement strand
GACGTTTGCCGCTTTGGCTGCCTGTGCCAGCATCAGCACATGGCCGGGTAACTCGGCCAGCACCCGTTGTCGCTGGCTGAATTCGTAGCGCGGATGCAGGGCAGAGAGCTTTACCGAAATGCCAGGGTTATCAAGCAACGAGCCTTCCTTGTCGCTCACCCCGGCAAGGGTGTGGATGGCGTCGCGATAGGCATTGAAGTAGCTCTGTGCATCGGTTGCCGTCAGGGCCGCTTCGCCCAGCATGTCAAAGGAGTAGCGATAGACAGCACTGTTTTTCCCGCTACGTGCCAGGGCCTCTTCGATGGTTTGTCCCATCACAAACTGTTGGCTGATAATGCGCATTGCCTGCTTGATGGCCAAGCGGATCACCGGTTCGCCACTGCGCCCCAGCAGGCGGCTAAAGAGGGAGGGAGTGTTAGTCACCAGCTCCGGCGTTAGCTGCACCAGATGGCCGGTCAGCAGCAGTCCCCAGGTCGAGGCATTGACGAACAGCGAAGCGCTTTGGCCCAGATGGGAATTCCACTCAGCGCGGGAAAGTTTGTCCTTGATCAGGCGGTCGGCGGTCTCAGTGTCCGGGATGCGTTGCAGCGCCTCCGCCAGACACATCAGCAACACGCCCTCCTGGGTGCTCAGATCGTATTCATGCAAAAAGGCCTCAACCCCGCCTTGGGACATGCCCGACTCGCGCACTCTGACCACCAGGCGGCGGGCAAGTTTTTCAACGCTTGCCTGATCTGCATTATTGAGGCGGGCCAAGGGTAGAAGTGTGTTCAGATGCTCAGTTTCGTCAGCGAGATAGGCGCGGTCCAGGCTCGCCAGGGTGTCGGTTACCGCTGGTTCAGAAGCATTGTCGGTCATCGCATTGCTCATCCCTAAACGTCGAAGCGTGATTGTCTATGTTACCCAATAGATATCGGCAATAAAGCCTCTTCATCCATAAATGGCCAAAAAACAGAGCGTAACCGTTGCCCATCGCTTTGACAGTCAGATGTATGCAGGTATAATCTGCCGCCTTGTTCTAACGCAGAGCAAGAGCTGGAGAAGTGTCCGAGTGGTCGAAGGAGCACGCCTGGAAAGTGTGTGTACGTCACAAGCGTACCGAGGGTTCGAATCCCTCCTTCTCCGCCAAATCACGAAAAACCGGTTCTCTGAAGCCGGTTTTTTTGCGTCTGAGCCCCCTATTCCGGACCTGCTGGCCGCTTCAAGCGTACCCGGTCATTTCCGTTGCTCGGAGCACATGACGGTTTACACCAGTTACCAGTTATCGTCTCCGTTTTCCTTTGAAGCGGTTGGCTGACCGCCGCCGATGTCCTGTTCCTCTCGAGGATGTGATGATTGATCTCAATGCTAGCCTGCGCGGCCGGACGGGATACATTCACCATCGTAATACGGGAAAACCGTATGCACGGTCTGATGAGGGAGGGCAGATGAACGTGACTATTGTTGAACTATTGAGGCACCGCCAGAAGAAAGGGGCGGTAACAGATAGGTTCAGTCTACAGGGCAGGCAAGCCTGTTCTCTACTCTGCCTGTGGCCCTGAATCTCCTGGCGAATGGTGGCTGTAACCTGGCTGATATTTCCCTTGTCAAGATTTGTTCGACCCGAGAGTTGTTTGGCAATTTGCGGATGCTTGTTGGCTATCTCAAGAATGAATTCGATGAGCTATTTTTTGGTGTTTTTTTCAGATAATTACGAGTTGTAATTTTCGGATCGATACGACGACGAGGCGCGCGTTTTTTCGCCACAGATTTTCTTTTTTTACGACATACCGAGACCGTGACCACCCCATGTTTCTCGCACTTTACCCTCGGGACATCAGCTACCAGAATGGTCCTGTACTGGCAGGTGTCCAGGTATCGCCAGCGCCGCCTGCGTGAATCATAGCCAGGCGAGACCTCTCCGCAGGTCGGGCAGCACACGCCATACGGTACTTCGATTGGTATAGAAATACCACTCTTTGGCCGGATCTAAACGAGGCTCCCAATCCACGTCAACAGACCGGCCATCACCATGGTTTTTTGTAACCATACCAATGGCTTTGATACCCATCACGGAGACGGTCTGACCTTTGCTGTCGAAAGGTAAGTCACGCTTTCGCGTATAGGACGACTTGATGGCAATCTTGTCGCCTGGCTGCATAGAGCGAACGACATCCAGATATTTGTCCTGGTAGCCATTCTGCCAGACGCCTTCTGCCAGGAAACGCTCGGTTTGATCTTCGCTGCCCTTACCATAGGACGCACCAACGAACCAATATGACTTTGGCGTAGATGAAGTGCCGGCACGTTCTAATATTTCATCAAAGACCGAATCAAGAATCGGAAGGTCATGTTTTTCGAGTATAGGACGGAGGCGAACCTTTAATTCGGCCTGCGTACTGCTTTTTTTATGCCAGTCGGTAAACTTCTTCGATTCAGCAACAACCTGATTGATCTCTGAATCAACAATCCTGGCTTTATCGCTATCGAGGACGATATCCTTTTTCGTTGCCTGATCTATAAGGAACTGCTCCATGCTGACCTGTTTTGATTCATTAATCATAATAGGTCACTTGTTTTCTACGATAACCATCACGGTTGATTCGGTTAATCAATAAGGTTATTTACTCCAGGAATTCGAGAGTGTTTCAGCCTGTTTGAGCACAAGCTCAACGGCTTCCGCCGCTTTGTCGGGCGGATATTTGTAGCGTTGCAATGTACGCCGCACCAGAATCTTCAGCCTGGCTCGCACGCTATCGCGTACTTGCCAGTCAACGGTGGTGGATTTGCGCAGTTTGTCGGTAATCTCGATGGCGATCTTTTTCAGTATCTCATCACCAAGCTCACGAACCGCGCTTTCGTTGGTGGCCAGTGCATCATAGAAGGCAATTTCGTCCGGGTTGAGCCCCAGCTCGGCTTCACGCGCCAGTTCCGCCTGAAACTCCTTGGCCATCTGAATCAGCTCCTCGATGACCTGTGCCGTCTCAATGGCCCGGTTGTTATATTTGCGCAAGGTCTCCTGCAATCGGTCGGCATACTTTTTCTCCTGCACCACGTTGTTGCGGGTCTTTGCCTTGATGCCGTCCTTGAGCAGTTTCTCCAGCAACTCGACCGCCAGATTCTGGTAGGGCATCTGCCGAACATCTTCCAGAAACTCATCGGAGAGCAGGCCAATATCAGGCTTATCCAACCCGCACAGGCTGAACACATCCGCCACACCCTCAGCGATCACCGCGTTGTCCAGTATCTGCTTGAGTGCGGAGTTCTTCTCTTCCTGGGTACGCTTTTTATCAACCCTGGTGAACTTCGATATCGCCGCCTTCACCGCTGAGTAGAAGGCGATCTCCTTGCGCAGTCCTTTGGCCTCATCCAGCGTGCTGCAGAGTGAATAGGCCTTGCTGGTAGCCAGTACCAGGTCGAGAAAACGTTTCTTTCCATCTTCAAGACCCAGTACATAGTTGGCGGCAGGACCCAGCA
>JALUUZ010000102.1 GCA_027021095.1 Gammaproteobacteria bacterium | reverse complement strand
CCTGCGCGAGCTGCTGGCGGTGCCGGACGATTACAAGGTGCTTTTCCTGCAGGGCGGTGCCTCGACCCAGTTTGCGTTGATCCCGATGAACCTGGCCGCCGGCGGGCAGGGAGCCGACTATCTCAATACCGGCGCCTGGTCGAAAAAGGCCATCGCCGAGGCTAAAAGGCATCTGCCAGTGAATGTCGCGGCGAGCACCGAAACGGAGCAGTTTACGCGCGCACCGGCACAGGCCGAACTGGCACTCGACGCCGGTGCGGCCTACGTGCACTATACCCCGAACGAGACGATCGGCGGGGTCGAATTCGCTTATATCCCGGACACTGGCGAGGTGCCACTGGTCGCGGACGTTTCCTCGACCCTGCTGTCGCGTCCGCTCGAGGTCGGCCGTTATGGAATACTCTATGCCGGTGCACAGAAAAACATCGGCCCGGCGGGGCTGACGCTGGTCATCGTCCGCCAAGACCTGCTCGAGCGCAGCCCGGACAGCCTGTCGCCGATGTTCAACTACAAGGCGATGGCCGAAGCCGGGTCGATGTACAATACCCCGCCGACCTATGCCTGGTACCTGGCCGGGCTGGTGTTCGCGTGGTTGAAACGCAACGGCGGCCTTACGGCGATGGCGGAGATCAACCAGCGCAAGGCGCAGAAACTGTACCAGGCCATCGACGGTTCGGACTTCTACCACAACCCGGTCGATCCCGGCTCACGTTCGTGGATGAATGTCCCGTTCACCCTGGCCGACCCGGCGCTCGATCCGGTCTTCCTGGAGCAGGCCGCGCAGGCCGGGCTGAAGACACTGAAAGGCCACCGCTCCGTCGGCGGCATGCGTGCCAGTCTCTATAATGCGATGCCGGAACAGGGTGTCGACCGCCTGGTCGAGTTCATGCGCGAGTTCGAAGCCAGTCACGGGTAACAACAGGATAAAGCCAGCTATGTACAAGATTCTGACATTGAACAATATCTCGCTTGCCGGGCTCGAACGCCTGCCGCGCGAACAGTATGAAGTCGCCTCAGAGATCCAGCACCCGGACGCGATCCTGCTGCGTTCGTTCAACATGCATGACATGGAGGTGCCGGCGACGGTCAAGGCGATCGGGCGCGCCGGTGCCGGGGTCAACAATATCCCGGTCGACAAGATGAGCAGGGCCGGGATCCCGGTGTTCAATGCGCCGGGTGCCAATGCCAATGCGGTCAAGGAACTGGTGATCGCCGGCATGCTGCTGGCATGCCGCAACCTGTGCCAGGCCTGGGAGTTTGCGCGCGGACTCGAGGGCGACGACCAGGCGATACACCGCCAGGTCGAGGCCGGCAAAAAGAAGTTCGTCGGCTTTGAACTGCCGGGACGGACACTCGGTGTGATCGGCCTGGGAGCGATCGGTGTCCAGGTGGCCAACGCGGCGCTGGCACTGGGGATGCAGGTGATCGGCTACGATCCGCAGATCACCGTCGAGCGCGCCTGGCAGATGTCGTCGGCGGTCAAGCAGGCCCAGAGTGTCGACCACCTGTTGTCGGAAGCGGATTTCGTGACCTTCCACGTGCCGCTGATCGAGGCGACCCGTCACCTGGTCAGCGCCGAGCGGATTCCGCTGATGAAGGACAACGCGGTGATCCTGAACTTCGCACGCAACGGCATCGTCGACGACCAGGCAGTGTGCGCCGCGCTCGACAGCGGTAAGCTCTATGCGTACGCCTGTGACTTTCCAAGCAACCTGTTGAAGCAGCATCCGCGGGTCATCACCTTGCCGCACCTGGGCGCGTCGACCAAGGAGGCAGAGGACAACTGTGCGGTCATGGTCGCCGAGCAGGTCAGGGATTATCTCGAAAACGGCAACGTGACCAACTCGGTCAACTTTCCGAAGGTCAGGATGTCACGCAACGGCGGTTACCGGCTGGCGGTGGTCAATGACAATGTGCCGAACATGCTCGGACAGATCTCGACCGCAGTGGCCGAGGCCGGGCTGAATATCATCGACATGATCAACAAGTCGAAGGGCGAACTGGCGTATACGCTGGTGGATGTCGATGCCGGGATTCCCGACAGTGTCACGTCCGCGATCGGCGCGATCGACGGGGTGTTGTCGGTACGGGTGATCGGGGGAACGGCGCAAAGGTCCTGAAACCATGCACGACAAACTGACTGAACTGCGCGACAAGATCGACCGCCTGGATGAAGAGCTCCAGGCGCTGATCAATGCGCGCGCGGCCATCGCCCAGGAGGTTGCACGGATCAAGCAGCAAAGCGGTGGCGAGACGCATTTCTACCGTCCGGAGCGTGAGGCGGCAGTCTTGCATGCCGTGCAGGCGCGCAACCAGGGGCCGTTGAGCGACGAGGAGATCGCGCGCCTGTTCCGCGAGATCATGTCGGCCTGCCTGGCCCTGGAGCAGACACTGAAGATCGCGTTTCTCGGGCCGGAAGGCACCTTCACCCAGGCCGCGGCGCTGAAGCACTTCGGCCATTCGGTGCAGACCCTGCCGATGATTTCGATCAACGAAGTGTTTCGCGAGGTCGAGTCCGGCGCAGTCAGTTACGGCGTGGTGCCGGTCGAGAACTCGACCGAAGGGGTGATCAATCATACGCTGGACATGTTTATGCTGTCGCCGCTGAAGATCTGTGGTGAGGTCGAGTTGCGTATCCACCATCACCTGCTGTCGCGGGATGGCGAGCTGTCACAGATCCGGACCGTGTACTCGCATCAGCAGTCGCTGGCACAGTGCCGGACCTGGCTCGATACGCATCTGCCGGCTGCCAGGCGGGTCAGCGTCAGCAGCAATGCCGAGGCGGCGCGGATCGCCAGCCGTGAGCCGCAGGCGGCGGCGATCGCCGGTGAGAGCGCCGCTGACATCTACGACATGGAGTACCTGGTCAGGAACATCGAGGACGATCCGGACAATACCACCCGGTTTTTGATCATCGGCCGCCAGGACACGCCGCCGAGCGGCAACGACAAGACTTCGCTGCTGCTGTCGGCCGGCAACAAGGTCGGTACCCTGCACCGGCTGCTGGCGCCGTTCGTCAACCACCAGATCAGCATGACCCGGATCGAGTCACGGCCGTCGCGGCGCGGTATGTGGGACTACGTGTTTTTTATCGATATCATCGGCCACCAGCAGGATGCCACGGTCGGCAAGGCGCTTGCCGACCTGGCGGAAGAAGCCTTGTCGGTCAAGGTGCTTGGCTCGTATCCGCGCGCGGTGTTATAAGGATGACGATGAATACAACCGGCGGACGCGATTTTGTTTCACTGGCCTGTGCCGGCGTGCAGGGGCTCGAGCCGTATGAGCCGGGCAAACCGGTCAGCGAACTCGAGCGTGAGTATGGCATCGACGATGCGGTCAAGCTGGCATCGAACGAGAACCCGTTCGGCCCAAGTCCGAAGGCGGTCGACGCGGCACGGCAGGCGCTGGCCGCGCTGGCGTTGTACCCGGACGGTAATGCGTTTGCACTGAAACAGGC
>JALUUZ010000101.1 GCA_027021095.1 Gammaproteobacteria bacterium | reverse complement strand
ACCTCGGGGGCAGAGATCGGCGGTGCGTTCGGTGGCGAGAAGGAAACCGGCGGCGGGCGTGAAGCAGGTTCGGACAGCTGGAAGGCCTATATGCGCCGGCAGACCAATACGATCAACTGGAGCAGTGAGCTGCCGCTGGCCCAGGGGATCGAGTTCAATTTGTGAGGTCGGCCGGGTGTGCTGCACACGCCAGACACCAAGGCAAACTATCTCGTACTACGCAGGTGTACTTTGAGCCACGATTCTCTTCCTGCCCTGTCATCTCGGCTGCGCATACCGTGTGAGACGAGCGCGCACTGGGCCCGTCAATACCCCACCCGTCACCACCGACTGGTTCCGCGTTTTATCGACCGGGAATATCCTGGTGATCTATAAGCCTATAAAATACTGGAGTTTAGCCCGTATTGCTCACCACCGTTCGTAGCAAGACGGGGTCAGGGCGTGCCATTGCGCCGTCACAGTAGAAGGGTGGTGAGAAATCCGGGCCGGCTGGTATTAGATTTTCTGAAGGCAAGAATAAAATTATCAATGGCCATGTGCACAAGACTGGCAAATTCAGCAAAAATTCATTAAGATTTTGTTTTTGCTATTGTCGGCCTTGGAATTAGCCTTTACCATTATGCAGGACGCCGGTACCACACACCCAAAGCAACCACTATTTAGGGAGTAGTCATGAGTAGCCACGACCTTACCTTTCGCCGCTTCAAGGATGGTGATCATCAGCCACGCCACTGGGAAGAGCAGATTTTCGAGCAGGACAGTTCGCATAAGTGTCCCACTTACGTGCACAGGACGCCGCCCTGCCAGGGCAGCTGTCCGTCGGGCGAAGATATTCGTGGCTGGCTGCAGATCGTACGCGGCATGGAAAAGCCGCCCAAGAATATTGCCTGGCAGGAGTATGCCTTCCGGCGTTCGACCGATGCAAACCCGTTTCCGGCGATCATGGGCCGGGTCTGCCCAGCGCCGTGCCAGGAGGGTTGTAATCGCAACGAGGTCGAGGATTTCGTTGGCATCAATTCGGTGGAACAGTTTATCGGTGACTATGCGATCGAGAATGAACTGCAGTTCGAGGTGCCGGCGAAAGAAACGGGAAAGAAGGTCGCAATCGTCGGTGGCGGCGTTGCGGGGCTGGCAGCTGCTTACCAGCTGCGCCGAAAAGGGCATGCCTGCACGGTCTTCGATGAACGCAAGGAACTGGGCGGCATGACTCGCTATGGTATTCCCGGTTATCGTACCCCGCGGCAGGTGATCGACAAGGAGATCAAGCGGATCATCGATATGGGTGTCGAGGTCAGGACTGAAACCCGGGTCGGACGTGATGTTTCGTTTGAGCAGCTCGAAAAGGACTATGATGCGATCCTGCTGGCGATTGGTGCGCAGGCTGGTAATGTGCTGCCGATCGAGGGTGCTGATGCACCCAACTGTGTCACCGGGGTCGCTTTCCTGGCAGCCTACAATGAAGGGCGTCTGCTGCATACGGCAAAGCGGGTGGTCGTGATCGGTGGTGGTGACACGGCGATGGATGTGGTGTCTGTGGCGCGGCGGCTCGGACATATCGAAAACCCGCATGAGGACGAGCGTCCGGAGAACGTGATTTTGAATCAAACCGCGCATGACGCAGCGATGGTGGCCCGGCGCGAGGGCGCGGAGGTGACATTGGTGTATCGCCGTCCAATCGAGCAGATGCCGGCCGCTGAACATGAAATCGTCGCAGCACAGAAAGAAGGTGTGACGATCAAGGGCAGCCTGGCGCCTGTCGCGGTCATCAAGGACGATCAGGGACGTGCCAGGGCACTGCGCGTACAGAAAGTTACCTGGGAAGGCGGTCAGATGCAGGAAGTGGAAAATGGTCAGTTCGATATCGAGTGTGACCTGATCGTCGGCGCGATCGGCCAGGGCGGGGATATGCGTGGACTCGAGCAGTTCGATAACGGACGGCACCTGATCGACGCCGATAAGTTTTACCAGGTGCCCGGCAAGCCGGGGTATTTCGTTGCCGGTGACATCGTCAAGCCGCACCTGTTGACGACAGCGATCGGCCAGGCCTACGTGGCAGTCGAAAGTATCGACGATTATCTCTGGAATACCGAGTTCGACTCGCGGCCGAAGGTCGATGTACATCATTTCGACCTGCTGCAGAAACTGCGTGAATTCGATATGCCGCCCAAGGAGTATCATCACAAGCAGGAACGTGGTACCGATCACGCGGACTACGCGGTACACAACTACGAGGACCGTTCAAAGGTCGAGATTATTTCGTCACAGCAGTTGTTTCTTGGGCATTTCGAGTATACACCGAGGCATTTACGCAAGGAAAACGACGTAACCGCGGAGAATGTGCTTGGTCACTTCCAGGAGCGTTACGAAGGCCTGTCGGATGATGAGGCTAAAGCGGAAGCCGAGCGCTGCATGAGCTGCGGGATGTGTTTCGAATGTGACAACTGTGTCATCTACTGTCCGCAGGATGCGGTGCACCGGACACCACCCGGCCAGGCGACCACCGGCCGTTATGTCTATACGGACTATACCCGTTGCATTGGCTGCCATATCTGTGCGGAAGTCTGCCCGACAGGCTATATCGACATGGGCCTGTAATCGTTGCGCAAGGGGTATAAGGGCAGAGACTGCCAGGCCCTGAGATTGATGCTGGTATAACGGTATGCGCCGTATCACGATCAGCTTGATTGTTCCAACCTTCAACCGGGCGCATACGCTGCGGCGGGCCCTGGATTCTGTCTATGCGCAAACCCTGCAGCCGGATGAGGTATTGGTGGTGGACGATGGCTCCAGTGACGGGACCGAAGAACTGGTGCGCAGTGAGTACCCGCAGGCGCAATATCTGCGGCAGCCGAACGCCGGTGTCAGCAGCGCGCGTAACCGCGGAATTCGTGCTGCGCAGGGAGACTGGATCGCACTGCTCGACTCAGACGATGCCTGGCTGCCGCAGAAACTGGCGCGGCAGGTTGCTGTGATCGCCGCAGACCCGGCACTCAGCATCGTGCATACCGACGAGATATGGATTCGTCGCGGTGTGCGTGTCAACCCGATGAAAAAACATAAAAAGCCGGATGGTGCGATCTTTGCGCAGTGCCTCCCGTTTTGCGTGATGTCCCCCTCTTCGGTATTGATCAGGAAGCAGGTATTGTTCGATGTGGGACTGTTTGACGAGTCCCTGCCTGCCTGCGAAGACTATGATCTATGGTTGAAATTATGCAGCCGGTTGCCGGTCAGGCTGGTCGATGACGCACTGGTCGTCAAGTACGGCGGGCATCCGGACCAGCTTTCGCGGCGTTACTGGGGAATGGATCGTTTTCGTGTCCAGGCACTGGAAAACCTGCTGGCCTCGGGGCTGCTTGACCAGGCGCAACAGCGCATGGCAGTAGAGACGCTGGTGGAAAAGTGCCGGATCCTGGCACAGGGTGCGAAGAAGAGGGGAAAAGACGAGTTCTGCGAGCACTATATGCAGAAGATAGATTGTTACCGCTCCGG
>JALUUZ010000100.1 GCA_027021095.1 Gammaproteobacteria bacterium | reverse complement strand
AAGATTAAAAGAGTTTTACAAAGAGCAGGTAGTTAAGCAGCTGATGGAGAAGTTTGGCTACAAGAGTGTGATGCAGGTACCGAAAATCACCAAGATCACTCTGAATATGGGTGTCGGCGAGGCGGTTGCGGACAAAAAGAAGATGGAATTTGCAACCAAGGATCTCGAGATGATTACCGGTCAGAAGCCGATCATCCGGCGTGCGCGGAAATCAGTCGCCGGATTCAAGATCCGGGATGGCTGGCCCATCGGCTGCAAAGTGACTTTGCGGCGTGAACGCATGTATGAATTTCTCGACCGCCTGATCAGTGTCGCGATACCGCGTATCCGTGATTTCCGCGGACTGAACCCGAAGTCGTTCGATGGACGGGGGAATTACAACTTAGGTATCCAGGAACAGATTATTTTTCCGGAGATCGATTATGACAAGATCGATGCGCTGCGTGGGATGGACATCGCAATCACCACGACGGCGAAGACCGACGAAGAAGGCCGGGCACTGTTGAAAGCATTCGATTTTCCGCTGAAGGATTGAGCGGTCCAGGTGCCGGCGCACAGAGCTGAACGTAACAGCAGCAGAATACAGAACGAGTACAGAACAAAGGGTAGAGCAGAATGGCAAAATTATGCATGATCAACCGCGAGAAAAAGCGTTTGCGGACTGTCGAAAAGTATGCTGAAAAGCGGGCTGAGTTGAAAAAAGTGATCAAAAGCCCGCATTCATCCGAAGAAGAGCGGCAGTTGGCGCTGGAAAAACTGCAGGCTTTGCCCAGGAATGCGAGTCCTTGCCGGGTGCGCAACCGTTGCCGGGTCACCGGCCGGCCGAAAGGTTTTTACCGCAAGTTCGGTTTGTCCCGAAACAAGCTGCGTGAGGCGATGATGCGCGGTGACATACCAGGATTGCACAAGGCAAGCTGGTAACGGCTTGCACCGAATAGAGAGCTGAGGAATTAGTTTATGAGTATGCAAGACCCTATCGCAGACATGTTGACCAGGATTCGTAACGGGCAGCAGGCGAATATGATCGAGGTGGCGATGCCTGCTTCCAAACTCAAGAAGGAAGTCGCGCGTGTCATGAAAGAGGAAGGCTTTATCGACGATTTTACCGAGACGGGGGAAGGCGCAAAGAAAAGCCTGACGATTCGTTTGCGTTATCACCAGGGGAAACCGGTGATCGACATGATCAAGCGTGTCAGCCGTCCCGGGTTGAGGATTTTCAAGCCCAAGGATGAATTGCCGTTGGTCAATGCAGGCCTGGGCATCGCGATCATATCGACCTCCCGTGGAGTCATGACTGACCGCGCAGCGCGTGCGATGGGACAGGGTGGCGAAGTCATCTGCATGGTTTCCTGATCCGGCAGGTTGCGGTAGAGAGTGATCGAACAAGGTTTTAGGTAAGCAAGTGATACAGACAGTGAGGCAATAACAGAATGTCCAGAATTGCAAACAGCCCGGTACCCATCCCCAAAGGCGTGGAAGTCACGCTGAACGGGAATGCGATCAATATCCAGGGCGCAAAGGGTAAAATGGAATATACTGTCCATAGCAGCGTGGAAGTCAGGCAGGCGGATGATCAGCTCTTGTTTTCCGCCAGGCATGGTGACAAGGGTTCGCGTGCCATGGCCGGGACCATGCGATCGCTGGTCAATAACATGGTGACCGGGGTCAGCCAGGGGTTTGAACGCCGGTTGTCATTGGTGGGTGTTGGTTATCGCGCGGAAGCGAAGGGCAGTAAGCTTAACCTGACACTGGGGTTTTCCCATCCGGTTGTGTTCGAAGCACCCGAAGGCATTACGATAGAAACCCCGAGCCAGACGGAAATCGTGATCAAGGGGATCGACAAGCAGCAGGTAGGCCAGGTCGCGGCCGATATTCGGGCTTACCGTCCACCTGAGCCGTACAAGGGTAAAGGGGTTCGTTATACCGGTGAGCAGATTGTGATGAAAGAAGCCAAGAAGAAGAAATAGGTGCCATGAATAAGAAACAAAGCAGATTACGCAGGGCCCGCAAGGCCCGGGCCAAGATCAGTGAGTTACGCAAGTACCGGCTGACAGTGCACCGTACGCCACGGCATATCTACGCGCAGGTGATCGCACCTGAGGGGGGTAAAGTGGTGACCTGTGCGTCGACCCTGGACAAAGAGCTTCGTCATTCGCTGCAGGGGCATACAGGGAATATTGCTGCGGCGATGGAAGTCGGCCGGCTCGTTGCCGAACGTGCCAGGCAGGCGGGGATTACCAGTGTGGCATTCGACCGTTCAGGATTCAAATATCACGGCAGAGTGAAGGCCCTGGCGGAAAAGGCACGTGAAACCGGATTGGAGTTTTAGTCATGGCAAAAGAGACATCGAAACAGGCAGCACAGGGTGGTGCGGAATCAGGCGACGGCTTGCTGGAAAAACTTGTCGCCGTCAATCGTGTGGCCAAGGTGGTGAAAGGCGGCCGCCAGTTTGGTTTTACCGCGCTGACCGTAGTTGGAGACGGCAACGGTAAGGTCGGGTTTGGCTATGGTAAGGCGCGCGAGGTGCCATTGGCGATCGCGAAGGCGATGGAAAAAGCACGCAAAAATCTGCAGCAGATGAGCCTGAACGAGGGTACCCTGGAATATGCGATTACCGCAAGGCACGGTGCCAGCAAAGTCTATATGCAACCCGCCTCAGAGGGTACCGGCATCATTGCGGGCGGTGCAATGCGCGCAGTTTTCGAGGTGGCCGGTGTACGTAATGTGCTGGCCAAATGTATCGGTTCCAGGAATCCGGTCAATGTGGTCCGGGCAACGATCAATGGGTTGACAGGGATCCTTTCCCCTGAGCAGGTCGCACAAAAACGTGGCAAGAAACTCGAAGAGATACGTGGATAGTCATGGCACAGAAAAAACTTAAAGTCACACTGGTCAAGAGCCTGATTGGTCGGTTGAAAAACCACCAGGCCAGCGTACATGGGCTCGGGTTACGTAAAATCAATCAGCAGGTATTGGTGGTGGATACGCCGGAGAACCGGGGAATGATCAATAAAGCCAGTTACCTGCTCAAGGTAGAGGAAGTCTGAAGATGCGACTGAACAGCTTAAAACCGGCTGCCGGGTCAAAGCCTGCGGGTAAGCGTGTAGGCCGCGGGATCGGTTCCGGCTTGGGAAAAACCTGTGGCCGCGGGCACAAGGGACAGAAATCACGCTCCGGGGGTTACCATAAGTCCGGTTTCGAGGGCGGACAGATGCCGATCCAGCGGCGTTTGCCGAAGGTCGGCTTTAATTCGCGGAGTGCGCGTTACAATGCCGAGTTGCGCTTGAACGAGTTGGATAAAGTACAGGGTGGTGAGATCAACCTGCTGACACTGAAACAGGCTGGATTGATCGGGCACCATATTAAAAAAGTCAAGATCATCAAGTCCGGTGAGGTGAAATCAGCGGTAACGGTGCAGACCGGGATCGCGACGACCGCTGGTGCACGCGCTGCGATTGAAGCTGCAGGCGGAAAGGTAGAGGGCTGAACAAGTGCGTACACCAGC
>JALUUZ010000099.1 GCA_027021095.1 Gammaproteobacteria bacterium | reverse complement strand
GGCTATCAAAGCATACCAGCAACGCATCGAAACAGCCCTGGACTACTGGTTACCTGCAGAGTCCACCTATCCCGAACGCCTGCACAAGGCCATGCGGTATGCAGTGCTGGGCGGCGGCAAGCGGCTGCGCCCGGTGCTGACCTACACCACCGGCCAGATCCTGGGACTGCCGTTACGACAGCTCGACGGACTCGCCAGTGCAATCGAGATCATCCATTGTTATTCACTCGTACACGATGACCTGCCGGCGATGGATGACGACCCGCTGCGCCGTGGCCGCCCGACCTGCCATATCGCATTCGACGAAGCCACGGCGATACTTGCCGGCGACGCGTTGCAGGCGCTGTCTTTCTATATCATCACCCACGACGACAGGCTCGCGGTCAGCCCTGAGATCCGGTTGCAGATCATCGACAGGCTGGCACAGGCCTGCGGCTCCCGCGGTATGGCCGGGGGCCAGGCGATCGACCTGCAGTCTGTCGGCAAAGAGCTGTCGATCGTACAATTAGAGGATATGCATATCCACAAGACCGGCGCCTTGATCCGCGCCAGTATCACACTGGCGGCGTTGTGCAGCGAAGACGTCACCAGTCTCCAGCTCGAAAAACTCGATCATTTTGCCAAGTGTATCGGCCTGGCGTTCCAGATCCAGGACGACATCCTGGATGAGATCAGCGATACCGCCACACTCGGCAAGCCACAGGGCAGCGACAAGGCCAATGACAAACCCACCTACCCGTCCATTGCCGGTCTGCGCGAGGCCAGGAACCGGGCCGAGGATCTGCACCAGGAAGCCATCGATGCACTGGCGGAGTTCGGTCCCCAGGCTGCACTGCTGCGTGAAGCCGCGGCCTATATCGTACAACGCAATCGCTAACCAGCCGGCTGCTGCATGCGAAAAAACGCACAGCGGCCCTGTGCACCTGCAAACAGTGTGGTTTTATGTCATCGATGATTAAGTCCTTCGATTCATGAATAAATGCACCCATGTCAAGAAAATTAATTTCATTGAACTGCTTGCGTGAAACCGGTACAAACCTGATAATTATCGTTCACGTATCGATAACGTAGGTTTTATGTCGGATTTTCAGCTCCTTGAGTCTGTCAACGACCCGGCCGATCTGAGGCGGCTCAAGCCCAAAACACAACTTCCTCAACTTGCCGACGAACTGCGCAGGTTTCTGATCCGGTCTGTGTCGATGACCGGAGGCCACCTGGCTCCCAGCCTTGGCACGGTCGAACTGACGATCGCACTGCACTATGTCTTCAATACCCCGCACGACAAGCTGGTATGGGATGTCGGCCACCAGAGCTATGGCCACAAGATCCTGACCGGCCGGCGCGAGCGCATGGCCAGCCTGCGGCAGTGGCAGGGACTGGCCGGGTTTCCAAAACGCTATGAAAGCCCCTACGACGCGTTCGATGTCGGGCACGCAAGCACGTCGATCAGCGCAGCGCTGGGCATGGTACTGGCGGCACGCAACGCAGGTGAGAAAAAACGAATCATTCCGATCATCGGCGACGGTGCGATGACGGCAGGCATGGCCTTTGAAGCGCTGAACCATGCCGGCGACCTCGAAGCCGACATCCTGGTCATCCTCAACGACAACAAGATGTCGATCTCGGAAAATGTCGGCGGACTATCGAAATACCTGGCCAAGCTCATCGCCGGCAAGTTCTATCTTTCGGTGCGCCGCAGCGGTAAACGCGTGCTGAAACGTATTCCGCGCATCATGCGCTTTGCACGCCGCTGGGAAGAACACATGAAGGGCATGGCGCTGCCCGGCACCCTGTTCGAAGAAATGGGGTTCAACTACATCGGCCCGATCGATGGCCACGACCTGCCCGGCCTGATCAAGGTATTGGAAAACGTGCGTGAGGTCAAAGGCCCGCAGTTCCTGCATGTCGTCACCCAGAAAGGTAAGGGCTATGAACCGGCTGAATCGGACCCCAAGGCCTACCACGGTGTCAGCACCTTCGACCCGCGAACCGGCAAAAGCCTGAACCAGGCCGACGGCAAACAGACCTACACCAAGGTCTTCAGCCAATGGCTGTGCGACCAGGCGGAAAGCCGGCCGAATATCGCGGCCATCACCCCGGCCATGTGCGAAGGCTCCGGGCTGGTCGAATTTGCAAAGCGTCACCCGCAACGGTATTTCGATGTCGGCATTGCAGAACAGCATGCGGTGACACTGGCGGCGGGGCTGGCTTGCGAGAAAATCCGCCCGGTCGTCGCCATCTATTCCACATTTCTGCAAAGGGCATACGACCAGCTCTTGCACGATGTCGCGCTGCAGAACCTCCCGGTCGTGTTTGCGGTCGACCGCGCCGGCCTGGTCGGCCCGGATGGACCGACCCATGCCGGAAATTATGACATTTCCTACCTGCGCTGCGTACCGAATTTGGTTATAATGGCACCGGCCAGCGCACAGGAGTGCAGCCAGATGCTGTCAGCCGGCCTGGAGATGGACAATCCCAGCGTAGTCCGCTACCCGCGCGATTATGCGCCGGCGGAAACCGACCCGCCTGCAGCGATTATCACAGGTAAAGGCAGGATACTTAAAAGAGGAACCAAAGTCGCGATTCTGGCATTTGGCAGCATGGTCGAGCCGGCGCGGCAGGTCGCGGCACAGCTCAACGCAACGCTGGTCAACATGCGGTTTATCAAGCCGCTGGATGAAAAACTCGTGGCCGAGATGGCCGCTCAGCACGATCTGCTGGTAACCGTCGAGGAAAACAGCCTGTTGGGCGGCGCCGGCAGCGCCGTATCGGATTACCTGGCGGATGCCAATATCAAAACCAGCTGCTTGCGGCTGGGGATACCGGACGCAATCATCGAGCAGGGGTCACGTAAAGAATTACTGGAGTTTGTAGGCTTAGACGCAAATGGCATCATGCAGTCGATACGGCATTTTCTCAGCAAAAATTGCGTTCCAGCACGCTCTCGCGTAATATCTTAGTTTTTTTATCAACTACTATGACTGCCAGCTATACGCTTAAGATTTGTACGGACTTTGCTTCCGCACACACGTTGCGTGACTATCCGGGCGACTGCAGCCGGATGCACGGGCATAACTGGAAGGTCGAGGTGGAAATGGTCGCATCCGAACTCGACCCGGCAGGCATGGGGATCGATTTCAAGGAGATCAAAAACGCGGCCAACGAAATAGCAAAGCGGCTCGATCACCGCTACCTGAACGAGATCGAGCCGTTCGACAGGGTCAACCCTACTGCGGAAAACATCGCTGCCTATTTCTACCGGCAATTGCGCGGAATGCTCGACCGCGACAGTGTCAGGGTGAGTGCAGTGACCATTTGGGAAACAGACAGAGCGAGCGTACGTTACGCTGAGGACTGAATTCAATGAGCCAGCCACACGAGCTAGTAGAGAAAAACATGACGACAGCCATTGCCGATGTACAAAACACACCTGACACACGCCAGATCGCGATCAACAAGGTCGGCATCAAAGACGTCCGGCACCCGGTGCGTGTCAAGGACCGCAGTGGTGGAGA
>JALUUZ010000098.1 GCA_027021095.1 Gammaproteobacteria bacterium | reverse complement strand
CGGCGCCAGCTGCTGCTCGGACGTGACCGCTTCGGGCAAAAACCACTGTACCTTTACTACCAGAATCAGCGCCTGGTATTCGGCTCAGACCTGCGCACCTTGCTGATACACCCACAGGTCAGCCCCACGCTGAACCACGAGGCATTGTCCAAATACCTGCTGTATCGTCACGTTCCCGGGCCGGACACACTGATTGCGGCGATCACCCAGCTGCCGCCCGGGCACCTGGGTATACTGCAACAAACCGGGCAGACCCGGAACAGGCTGACGCTGCAACGCTACTGGACACCGCGTTACCGCCCGGCAGCCGGAATGACGTTGGAGGAAGCCAGCGAAACCTTCGCTGTGCACTGGAAAAACGCTGTGCATACCCACTTGGTCAGCGATGTCCCGGTCGGCGCGTTTATCAGCGGCGGCATCGATTCATCGCTGCTGGTCGCCGAAGCGGCAAAACATACCGCTGAACTGCAGACCTTCTCTATCGGTTTCGACGACCCGGCGTTCGATGAAACACGCTATGCAGAGCAGGTGGCAGACCGCTTCGGCTGCCGGCACCAGACTATCCAGTTCAAACAGTCGCTGGAACAGCTGATCGGCTTGTGGAAAACGAGCTATGACCAGCCGTTCGCCGATCCGGCACTGTTTCCATTGATGCTCCTGGCAAGGGAAGCAAAATCTGAAGTCACCGTATGCCTGACAGGCGATGGAGCCGATGAACTGTTTGCCGGTTACCAACGCTACCGTTCGCTGCTCGCCACCCGTCATCTGCGCAGACTGCCCAGGCTGTTTCCAGCACTGGCCGGCATGACGATAGAAACACTGGCCGCGCTGCTGCCCGCCGCGTCACGCCATCATCGCTACTACCAGGCTGTCGGCCGACGCCTGCGGCTGGTCGACCCGGATATTTCGCGTGAATACCTGGGCCAGTTCCATACTTTTTCCCTAGCCATGCTCAGCAGGCTGCTGGACCACGACAGGCAGTACAGTGACCAGGCAACGATCGATGCCACCGACCCGCTGCCATCGGTGCTGCTGTATGATCTGCAGCATTGGCTGCCTGACCAGATGCTGGTCAAATCCGACCGTGCAACCATGGGTTTCTCACTCGAAGCCCGGCTGCCGTTTCTCGACAACGCGTTGGTCGACTTTGCATTGACCATTCCCGGGCATGTACACCTGCAACCGACACACAGCAAAGCAGTATTGAGAAAGGCCTGTGCCGCCCACCTGCCGGACGAGATCTGTCTACGCCGCAAACAAGGATTCCAGATCCCTGTCGATCAATGGCTGCGCAACGAAGCCCGCTATGTCACCGACCTGATCGAGGACGGACTGACACGGCACGCAGACCTGTTCAATACCGGCTATCTTCGATCGCTGCTGGCCGCGCATTTACACGGCCGTCAGAATCATGGCGAACGTCTGCTGACCGTCGCGCTGTTTTTCGCCTGGAGCCAGGAGCTGGCACTATGACGACCGATACCTCGACACGTCCTCCTGCACGGCTGAGCGGCGAAGACGCCAGCTCTTGGGACACTTTCGATCTCAAAGCAATGATTCCACGTGGCAGCGGATTGTGCCTGGACCTGGGCTGTGGTCCCGGTGCGAGACAGGACCTGACACGCATGGGCTATGACTATCTCGGCCTCGATCGTTTTGACACCGCAGCCGCGGATACGCTCGGCACCGCCGAACGGCTGCCGTTCCGTTCCGCGAGCTTCGACCTGGTCGTCGCCGCCTCGAGTTTCGAACATTTCTCCGATCCCTGGGCCGCCGCGCGGGAGGTACACAGGATACTGAAGCCGGGCGGGCTGGTGGTCGCAAGCCTGTCGTTCCTCGAGCCCTATCACGGGCATTCCTATTTTCATATGAGCCACCTCGGCGCCAGCAAACTGTTCAACGACAGCGGACTGCTGGTCACCCGCCTGGAACCGTTCGAGTGGACCGGAATCGAGGCCTCGCTGCAAATGATGTGCAGGATGCGCTGGGTACGCTGGCTCAGCACACTGCTGCTGCGCCCGGTGCTGGGTCTGCGCCGGGTGCTGATCCGGCGCGTCATCGCGCGCACACCGGACGGCCCGAAAAAAAACCGCGCGCTCGAGTTTCTCGAAGAAGAACGCTTCCGCTTCACCGCAGGGATCAAACTCTGCGCGCAGAAACCGCCTCGCACAAACCAGGATGAGCGGCGATGCGGGTACTGATCATCGCCGGGATGATCGATGCCAAGCTGGTATCGAAGGTCGCACCGTTGCTGGAAGTAGAGCAGATCACGCAGATTCATCTGTCACGCCGCAAACGTTACCAACACGATAGAATCCGCTGTCACTCGCCACCACAGTGGCTGTGCAGGATCATGCCGTTGGCAGAGGCCTGGCGGGTCTTCAACCTGCTCTATCTCTGCCTGCGCTTCCGGCCGGCGCTGCTGATCGCGCTGGGTACCGTGCCGCACGGCCTCTATGCCTGGATGCTGGGCAGGCTTTTCAGGATCCCCGTGATCCAACATGTGATGGGAAAAAACGATCTGCGCCTGACCTTCGACAAGGCACTGGGCAAAAAGCTGACGCTGCGTGCGGTCTGCGCCGCGGCGGCTGTCGGGGTCAGGGGACGAGCCAGCCTCGACTACCTGCGACGGCAGGGCGTTCCCGCCAACAAACTGTTCAAGCCGCAAAACCTGCATGACTTTTCGCTGTTCAAGCCGGACTCACACTCAAAACCGGTTTATGACCTGATCTATGTCGGCCTGCTTTCTCCCTACAAGCGTATCGACCTGCTGCTCGAGAGCCTGCACCTGGCCCGGCAACGACTGCCGCAGCTCAGGCTGCTGCTCGTCGGTGATGGCCCGTTACGCGGCCGGCTGCAGACCCAGGCCCGGCAGCTGGATTTGATCGACGCCGCCTGTTTTGCCGGCAGCGTCGACTATGCGCAGCTGCCGAGCTGTTTCCGGCGTGCCAAGGTGTTTATCATGACTTCCCAGGGAGAAGGCCTGCCGATGGCAATGATCGAGGCCATGAGCTGCGGCCTGCCGGCCATCATCGCCGACGACGCCGACATCGGTGAGGTGGCCAGGCACGAATACAACAGCCTGGTTGTGGAAACCTGGACACCTGCGGCCTTCGCCGCTGCAATCGTCCGCCTGCTGTCGGATACCGCGCTGTACCAGCAGTTACGCCGCGGTGCGCTGGCATTGCGCGAACACAAGCGCGAAGAATACTCACTGCATGCCCAGGCCCGGCTTTGGGCCAAAACGATCGACACAGTGCTGAAATCCCGCGATTGACCAATAACACCTGTACGGGCGGGTATTTTTCTGTGATATAAACGACACCCACGGTGAAATTCCGGGGTTTGTTTCAGGGCATACCGTATCCTGCAGTGTCTGCTTAAGAAACCCTGCACCTGGGCCGTTATCCTGTCAAAGCCCGGTAACTGTGATAGGCCTGCCAGCAGACTGCTGGCAGCCAACACGCACAGGATTACCCGGCCCACTGAACCAGACTAACGTAACCAAACCGCGGAAAACCGCCATCGGAAAACGGAAACAGCGACAGGTATAGATGGTCACTCCAAACCCTAAAATACAGATTACCGGCCTGGCGAGACGCCTGGTCCAAGACGGCCTGCTGGACGAAACCAAGGCAGAAGAAGCATATCTTGCGGCAAAGAAAAAGAAAGTCGCGTTCGTCACCTACCTGGTCGAAACCAAGATCCTCGACAGTAAACCGATCGCGCTGGCGGCAGCGCAGGAATTCGGCGTGCCCCTGTTCGACATCTCGACGATGGACCTGGAAGTCGCACCCGTCAAGCTGGTCGATGAAAAACTGATTCACAAGCACCATGCACTGCCCTTGTTCAAGCGCGGCAACCGCCTGTTCGTGGCAGTCTCGGACCCGACCAACCTGTCAGCTTTGGATGAGTTCAAATTTCACACCGGGATCAGTACTGATGCGGTGCTGGTCGAGGAAGACAAGCTGACCGAGGCGATCGAAAACGCCTTGAATGCGCATGATACCTCGATGGACGACCTGCTCGACGACGACCTCGACAACCTCTCCATCGAAGCCGAGCCCGATGACCCTGGCAACGACGTCACGGAGTCCGATGCCGACGATGCCCCCGTCGTACGCTTTGTCAACAAGATCCTGCTCGATGGAATCAACAAAGGGGCCTCCGATATCCACTTCGAGCCTTATGAGAAAAAATTCAGGGTCCGCTTTCGACTCGACGGCGTGCTGCAACAGGTTGCCGAGCCACCGGTTGCACTGGCCACACGCATGGTCGCACGTTTGAAAGTCATGTCGCGGATGGACATTGCCGAGCGCCGGGTGCCGCAGGACGGCCGCATCAAAATGACCTTGTCAAAAAACCGTGCGATCGACTTTCGTGTCAACACCTTGCCTACCCTGTTTGGGGAAAAGGTCGTGCTGCGTATCCTTGACCCGACCAGCGCCAAGCTCGGCATCGATGTGCTTGGCTACGAACCTGAACAAAAAGAACTGTATCTCAACGCGATCCACAAACCCTGGGGGATGGTACTGGTAACGGGACCGACCGGCAGTGGTAAGACCGTGTCACTGTACACCGCACTGAACATACTCAATACCGACGACCGCAACATTTCCACGGCTGAAGACCCGGTCGAAATCAACTTGGCCGGGATCAACCAGGTCAATATGAACGTCAAGACCGGAATGACCTTTTCAGCCTGCCTGCGTGCGTTTCTGCGTCAGGATCCGGACATCATCATGGTCGGTGAGATCCGGGATCTGGAAACCGCCGAGATTGCGATCAAGGCCGCGCAGACCGGGCACCTGGTGCTGTCGACACTGCACACCAACGACGCACCGCAGACCCTGACCCGCCTGGCGAACATGGGCGTACCGGCCTACAACATCGCTTCTTCGGTCAGCTTGATCGTCGCCCAGCGCCTGGCCCGGCGGCTGTGTAACAACTGTAAAAAACTGGTCAGCGATATTCCGGCCGAGGCACTGATTGCCGAAGGCTTCAAGGAAGAAGAAATCCCGTCTCTGAAACTGTACAAGCCGGAAGGCTGTGACCAGTGCACGATGGGCTACAAAGGACGGGTGGGTATCTACCAGGTCATGCCGGTCTCCGAGGAAATGGGGCGCATCATCATGGAGGGCGGCAACGCGATGCAACTGGCAGAACAGGCGAAAAAAGAGGGGATTTCCGACCTGCGTGAATCAGGACTGAAAAAAGTCAAGGATGGCATCACCAGTCTGGACGAAATCAATCGAGTAACGAAGGACTAAACAATGGCACAGAAGGCAGCAGTAAAAGAACTGACGTTTGCATGGCAGGGCTCTGACAAGCGCGGCGCCAAAGTCAAAGGCGAAATGACCGGCAAAAGCATCGCCATGGTCAAGGCCGAACTGCGTCGTCAGGGGATCAAACCAACCAAGGTGGCGAAAAAGTCGACCTTCTTCTCCGGCGTCAAGGGGAAAAAGATCACCGCAAAAGACATCGCCATCTTCAGCCGGCAGCTCGCCACCATGATGTCGTCCGGCGTGCCGCTGGTACAGTCGTTCGATATCATCAGCCAGGGGGTCGACAACCCTAACATGAAGAAACTGTTGGTAACGATAAAATCAGACATCGAGGCTGGGGCGACACTGCACGAGGCGCTGCAGAAGCATCCGTTGTTGTTCGATGAACTGTTCTGCAACCTGGTACACGCAGGCGAACAGGCGGGTATCCTCGAAACCCTGTTGAACAAAATCGCAAACTACAAGGAACGCATCGAAGAACTGAAAGGCAAGATCAAGAAGGCCTTGTTCTACCCTACCGCGATCATGGTCGTCGCACTGGTGGTCACTGCGATTCTGCTGGTCTACGTGGTGCCACAGTTCGAAGACCTGTTCAAGAATTTCGGCGGCGCACTGCCGGCCTTCACCCAGATGGTCATTGGCCTGTCCGAATTCATGCAGGACTGGTGGTGGTTGATCTTCGGCGCCATCGGCGGGGTTGTGACGCTGCTGATACAGGCCAAGCGCCGGTCGCAGAAATTCAACCATGCGCTGGACCGCATGGTACTGAAATTACCGATCATCGGTTCGATCGTCAACAAGGCCGCGATCGCACGCTATGCGCGGACCTTGTCGACCATGTTTGCGGCCGGTGTGCCGCTGGTCGAGGCAATGACTTCGGTGGCCGGCGCTGCCGGAAACGCTGTCTATACCGAGGCCATCCTGCGCATGCGCGATGACATCGCCACCGGCCGGCAGCTGCAGCTGTCGATGCGGGATACCGGCATGTTCCCTGCGATGGTGGTACAAATGGTTGCCATCGGCGAAGAGTCCGGGAACATCGACGCAATGCTCGGCAAGGTCGCCGACTTCTACGAAGAAGAAGTCAACAACGACGTGGACTCGATGAGCAGCCTGCTCGAGCCATTGATCATGGCGGTGCTCGGTGTGCTGGTCGGCGGCCTGGTCGTGGCCATGTACCTGCCGATCTTTAAACTTGGCGCGATCGTCTAGCCCGCATTTCTTACCACCGTTCGTCGCGAGACGGTGCAAGGGTGCGGTATGGCTGGCTTTCGCGACCGAGTGAACGCCAGCCAAGGCATACACTTGAGCCATCGCCGCCGCTTGCATATTTCAAGTGCTCGGCGATAATTGGTAAAACAGGCAAAAGAGGTCAGATTGACTATTCACCAGTTTTTACAGTCCTCACCAGCCGGGTTGGTCGCTTCAACCTTTGTACTTGGGTGCCTGATAGGCAGCTTTGTCAACGTCGTGGTCCACCGGCTGCCGATCATGCTGCGGCGCGACTGGAAACGGCAGTGTGACGAACTGTTCGCTGACGATAGCACATCGGCTCCCGACGAAGCGCAACAGGCTTTCAACCTGGTCATCCCCGGCTCACACTGCCCCCGGTGCAAGCATAAAATCAGGGCGATCGAGAATATTCCCATACTCAGCTACCTGTTTTTACGTGGCCGCTGTGCCAACTGCAAACAGCCTATCCCGCGGCGTTATCCGCTGGTCGAGTTCTTTTGCGGTGTGTTGTCCGCCATCGTCGCGACCCAGTTCGAATACGGCTGGCCACTGCTGTGGGCGCTGCTGCTGACCTGGAGCCTGCTCTCACTCAGCCTGATCGACTTCGACACCCAGTACCTGCCGGATCTTATCACCCTGCCCTTGCTCTGGTCGGGGCTGCTGCTCAGCCTGTGGAGCGTCTATACCACGCCGGAAAATGCAATTATCGGTGCGGCGGCGGGTTACCTCAGCCTGTGGCTGGTATTTCAGCTGTTCAAGCTGCTCACCGGCAAGGAAGGCATGGGTTATGGCGATTTCAAGCTGTTCGCTGCGCTGGGAGCCTGGCTGGGATGGAAATTCCTGCCTTTGATCATCGTGTTGTCGTCGTTCGTCGGTGCAGTGGCCGGTATCCTGCTGATCCTGGTCAAAGGCCGGGACAAGAATATACCCATCCCGTTCGGTCCTTACCTGGCGGCCGCAGGCTGGATCGCACTGCTCTGGGGACAGGACATCCTGGATCTCTATTTCCGTATTTATTTTACACGCTAAACCCGCTACCCTGTGCAGATGCTGGTAATCGGTCTGACAGGCGGCCTCGGCAGCGGCAAGAGCACGGCGGCCGGATTCTTTTCCTCACTGGGTTGCAAAACGATCAGTATGGATGCTGTCGCTCGCGAATTGTCCCGCCCCGGGTGCAAGCCCTATGAGCAGATCGTCGCCGCCTTCGGCCAGGACATTCTCGACCAACAAGGCGAAATTCAGCGCCCGCTGTTGCGCGAAATCGTATTCGCCGACCCGGACAAGCGCAAAATACTCGAGGAAATCCTTCACCCGGCAATCCATCAGCACATTCAGCACCAGCTCGAAACCATGGATGCAGACATCTGTATCGTCGAAATTCCGCTGTTGAACTATAAATCACAGTTCGATTTCATTGACCGAATATTGGTCATCGATACCGATCCAGCGCTGCAGGCAGAACGCACCCAACGCCGTGACCAGCTCAGCAGGCAACAAATCGACGCTATAATAGGCGCACAGATCGACCCAGCCTCGAGGCTGGCCCTGGCGGATGACATCATTACCAACAACGGGTCGAAAGACGAGCTGCGGCAGCAGGTACAGTCTTTGCACAGGCAATACCTGCGGCTGGCACAGCACTGCAGTTGAAGTCTGCACCGGTCTGGCGGCACCTGGATAAAATAATCCTGATTAGTGCATGACATCCTATTGATTTATGGAGATAATAGTAAAGAATCCTTGAGATTGAAGGCGGAATATTTGTGGAAAATATAGCCAACTATGAATACCCACTAAACGAACGTGTACGCTCGTTTCTACGGTTGGAGTATCTGTTGAAACAAATCAACCACTTCCTGGACGATACATCGGTCTGGAGCAGCCGTGCCGCGCTCGCCAGCCTGATCGAAATCCAGGAGGTCGTCGCCAGAAGTGATCTGAAAACCGAAATTCTGAAAGAACTCGAGCGCCACACCTCCAGTCTGAACAAGCTGCGCCAGCAATCCGGGATCGACCAGTCCCGGCTGCAGGAGATCCTGAACGAACTCGAGACCCTGATCAGCGACATCTACGCCAACAACCGGCCTTTCGGCCACGATCTCAAGAAAAATGACTTTCTGCTCGCAATCAAGCAACGCGTGGTCATCCCCGGCGGCATGTGTGATTTCGACCTGCCGGTCTACCACCACTGGCTCAACAACGATGCGGAAGTCCGCAACACGATGGTGCGTGACTGGCTCGCACGCTTCGAGCTGCTTGGCCATGCAATCCACCTGATCCTGAAACTGATTCGCGAAAGCACCCTGCACCACCAGGAAATCGCCGAGGAAGGGATTTATCAGAAGAACCTCGACAGCACCACGCCATGCCAGCTTGTACGCATTGCGCTCCCCGGGGATTCACAATATTTTCCAGAGGTCAGCGGCGGCAAACATCGTGTCAACATCCGCTTTATGGCTTATGACACCATCGATGTCAAAGCCCAACAGACTCACGACGACGTGGTGTTCAAGATCGCGTATTGTATTATTTGAAAGGATGGCCACGTAACGCGATTTGATTTGCTTTGGTGTGTGGTGCGTACAACGCACCACTCGCATCGCATCACGCAAAGAGGCTTTTACACGCCGGCTTCAACACTCCCAGAACGCGCTGATCCCGGCGATGCCCTGTGCGCCGGCGTCCCAGGCAGCGGCAAGGTCCGTCAGCTGCATTCCTCCAAGGGCATAGACAGGCAAGGCCACGCGGCTGACCAGCGAAGAAAACCCCTGCCAGCCAAGCGGCCTGGCCTGCGGATGCGAGCGGGTTTCCCGGACCGGGGATAACACCACGAAATTGGCGCCTATCTGCTGCGCCCATTGCAGTTGCTGCGCGGAGTGACAGGAAGCGGCAAGCAGAAAGCGGTGCCGATCATGCCTGTAACCGTCCCTGTGCGCCGCTGACAGCCGCACCGCACTCAGGTGTACGCCAACCCCCAAGGCGACGGCTTGTTCGATACCGGTATTGACAAGCAGGCCGACGCCACGTTCCTCGCAGACTGGTGCGAGCGCGCGTACCAGGGATGGCAGGCGGCTGCCGGGCAGGCTGTGCACGCGCAGCTGCAACAGCATACCGGCTTCGAGCCCGGCGGCGATCCGGGCAGTGAAGCCCTGTAATGTCCCATGAAAATCCGGGGTAATCAGGTAGCGGTCCGGTAACTGGATCGCACTGCAGATCGGTACGTCGGCAGCCGGCATCGGCAGGGCGGCGAGTGCACTGCGGCTGATCCAGCGTACCGGCTGGCCCTCGCGCCCCTGCGGTACACCGGAGTAGGCAGTAACCTTCCAGACATCGAGTAAAATCCTTCTGTCCGGGTAGTCATGGGTGATCTGAATCAGCGGCCTGGCCTGCTCGACCTGGATACCAAGCTCCTCGTGACACTCACGCTGCAGCGCCTGCAACCTGGTCTCACCCGGCTCCAGCTTGCCTCCCGGAAACTCCCACAGTCCACCCTGGTGGGCATCGTCAGGACGCTGTGACACCAGGATATTGTCACCGCGGTCGCTGATCACGGCAACGGCGACATGGATCCGGTCCGACATCGTCAATCACCAGCAAAACAACCGTCAGGTACGGTACTCAGCATTGATTTTGATGTAGTCGTAGGATAAGTCGGTGGTCCAGACATGCTCTGCCACGCTGCCACGGCCAAGATCGATCTCGATCGTGATCGCCGACTGCTGCATCACCTCGATGCCGTCCATTTCGGTATAGTCAGGACATGGCAGACCGTCTCTGATCACACAGACCTTGTCGAGCAGAATCGACACCTTGCTGACATCCAGTGCCTCCAGCCTGCATCGGCCAACGGCGGCAAGAATCCGGCCCCAGTTGGGATCACTTGCAAACAAGGCGGTCTTGACCAGCGGCGAATGCGCAACCGTATACGCCACTTCGAAACACTCCGCCGACGTCCGCCCGCCATCGACCTGTACCCTGACCAGCTTGGTGGCGCCTTCGCCGTCCTTGACGACCTGCAACGCCAGGCTCTTGAACACGACCAGCAACGCCTCACGAAACCTGTCGAGTTGCTCCGGGGCCTGCTCAGTCAACGGTGCTGCCTCTGTCTGCCCGGTTGCGATCAAGACGCAGCTGTCATTGGTCGAGGTATCGCCATCGACAGTGATGCGGTTAAAACTTTCCACCACTGCCTGCTGCAGCAACTGCTGCAAAAGGGTTTCGTCTATGCTGGCATCGGTCGCGACGAATGCCAGCATGGTCGCCATGTCCGGGCAGATCATTCCTGACCCCTTGGCGATACCGGTAATCGTTACCGTCTCATCCCCCAGGCTGACCTGCTGGCTGGCGGTCTTGCTGACCAGGTCGGTCGTCAGGATGGCTGCCGCCGCTTGTTGCCAGTGGTTTTCATCCAGTGCCGACAAAGCAACGGGAACCTGGGCGGTGATTTCCTCTACTGGAAGCTGTTCGCCGATCACGCCGGTGGAAAAAGGCAGAACGCTTTCCACGGGCACCTGCGCGAGCTTTGCCACTTCCTGGCAGGTCTCCAGTGCCGCCGCAACCCCCTGCTCCCCGGTGCCGGCATTGGCGTTCCCGGCATTGACCAGCAGGTACCGGGGGCTCATCTTACGCAAATGCTGACGGGCGATACTGACGGGGGCCGCACAAAAGGCATTGCGGGTAAAGACCGCGGCCGCCACCGCCTCGTCGGCGATCTCGATCAACGCCAAATCATGACGCCCGGAATACTTGATACCCGTCTCGGCCACACCCAGCCTGATCCCCGCCACGGGGTGAAGAAGCCTTTTCTCTGTCATCGATTACCAGTTCAAGTCAGCTTGCCGCAACATTGTTTGTATTTTTTGCCTGAGCCGCACGGGCATGGCTCGTTACGACCGACCTTGCGGCCCTCTCGCACATACGGCTGCTGCGGTTCGGCCTGCTCTTCCTCCTCGCCGAAACCGGACAGTTCGTCGTGGCGATACTCCATCTGCTCCGGGCTGAACGCTTTTTGCGATGCATCAAACTCAGCATCGGTTTCGACGTTCATAAAGGCCAGCATATGCACTACATCGTACTGAATCCTGGACAGCATCTCACGAAACATCTCGAACGCGATACGTTTATACTCCTGCTTCGGATTCTTCTGCGCATAGCCCTGCAGGTGGATCGACTGGCGCAGATGATCCATCGCCGCAAGATGCTCCTTCCAGTGGTGGTCCAGGCGGTCGAGAAACAGGGTTCTCTCCAGGTCACGCCGTTCCTGCTCGTCGAGGCTGGCCAGGCGCCCGTCGATCGCCGCACCCAGTTCCTCGCTGATCTTTTCGCGGATGGTTTCAGCATTCAACTGCCGGTCCTGTTCCAGCCACTGCGCCACCGGCAGCTTGAGATTCAACTCCTCTTCCAGGGCGGATTCAAGCCCTGCGGCGTCCCATTGCTCTTCGATACTGCCAAGCGGAATATAAGGACTGACCACGTTGCCTACGACCTCTTCACACATCTCCTGGATCCGGTCCGAAATATCGCTGGTCTCCATCAACTCGCGGCGCTGCGCATAGACGAACATCCGCTGCTCGTTGGCCACGTCATCGTATTCCAACAGGTTCTTACGAATATCAAAATTGTGTGCCTCGACGGTACGCTGCGCCTTTTCTATAGCCCTGTTCACCAGGCCATGCTCGATCGGCTCACCATCCTCCATCCCCAGGCGGGCCATGATCGATGCCACCCGGTCGGAGGCAAAAATCCGCATCAGGTTGTCCTGCAGCGACAGGTAGAAGCGTGTCGACCCCGGGTCGCCCTGGCGTCCGGCACGTCCACGCAACTGGTTGTCGATACGCCGCGACTCATGCCGTTCAGTACCGATAATATGCAGGCCGCCGGCCTCGACCACTTGCTGGTGGCGTTTCTTCCAGTTGTCCCGGATGCGTTGCAGGCTGACCTCGTCCTGCTTGGGACTGTTTTTCAGTTCGACCTCGAGATTACCGCCCAGTACGATATCCGTACCACGGCCGGCCATGTTGGTCGCGATCGTCACTGCCCCGGGTTTACCAGCCTCGGCGACGATATGCGCCTCACGCTCATGCTGCTTGGCATTCAATACCTCATGCTTGATCCGGTACTTGTCCAGCATCGCCGAAATGGTCTCCGACATTTCGATCGACGTCGTACCCACCAGCACAGGCTGACCGCGCTCGTGACACTCCTTGACGTCCTTGGCAATCGCCTTGAGCTTGTCCTCGTAGTTGAGAAAAATAAGATCGTTGTGATCCACCCTGGCCATCGGCAGATTGGTCGGAATCACCACGACCTCCAGGCCATAGATCTGCTGGAACTCAAATGCCTCGGTGTCTGCCGTACCGGTCATGCCGGACAGCTTGTCGTACAGGCGGAACAGGTTCTGGAAGGTAATCGATGCGAGCGTCTGGTTTTCCGGCTCGATTTTGACTCCTTCTTTGGCCTCGATCGCCTGGTGCAGCCCGTCCGACCAGCGACGTCCCGGCAATGTGCGGCCTGTAAATTCATCGACGATCACCACTTCACCGTTCTGCACCATGTAGTCTACATTCTTCTGATACAATGCATGTGCCCTGAGTGCGGCATTGACATGATGCATCAAGATGATATTGGCCGAATCATACAGGCTGGTTCCTTCCGGGATCAGCCCGATCTCGGTCAGCAGCTTCTCGACCTTTTCATGCCCGCGTTCGGTCAGGTAGACCTGCTTGGATTTTTCATCGACCGTAAAATCCCCGGTGTCCACGGCATTCCTGTCGGTCACGTCGTGCTCTTTCTCCTGGCGCTCGAGCTGCGGCACGATCTGGTCGATCTTGGTATAATAGTCAGGTGATTCCTCGGTGGGTCCGGAAATGATCAATGGCGTTCTTGCCTCGTCGATCAGGATGGAATCCACCTCGTCGACTATGGCGAAATTCAATTTGCGCTGGGTCAACTCGCTCTTGTCATACACCATGTTGTCGCGCAGGTAATCGAATCCCAACTCGTTATTCGTTGCATAGGCGATATCGCAGTTATACGCCTTGATCTTTTCTTCCGGCGAAAGGTCAGGAATGATGACGCCGGTCGTCATTCCCAGGAAACCATACAGCTGTCCCATCCATTCCGCATCGCGCCTGGCCAGGTAATCGTTGACTGTAACGATATGTACCCCTTCTCCGGGTATTGCGTTCAAATAGGCTGCCAGCGTGGCTACCAGCGTCTTTCCCTCACCGGTACGCATTTCTGCGATCTTGCCGTTGTGCAGAACCATTCCGCCGATCAGCTGCACATCGAAATGACGCATGTTCAACACACGTTTACCCGCTTCGCGCACCACGGCAAAGCTTTCCGGCAACAACGCATCCAGCGTCTCCCCAGCCTTGTAACGCTCACGAAATTCGTCGGTCTTCTGCTTCAGTGCCGCATCGGACAGCGATGAAATTTCCGGTTCCAGTGAATTGATTTTGTCCACGGTACGCATCATCTGCTTGATCAGACGCTCGTTACGGCTACCGAAGAGCTTGTTGAGAATTTTTCCTACCATCGTCGTATGTTAAAACCTGCTTGCTAATTACTTATTAATCAAAGGTTTTGGCATCCGCCCAAGACAGGGCTGCCAAATCAGTCGCTGCCGCAATTGATTTTTATGAGCACAGAAGATTAGCATAAATACGATAGCGACACCCGGAATTTATCCGCTGACCATGCCCATATCATGTACAAAATCGCTGCCTTGCCAGCAAAGAGGCATAGACCTGGCACCAGTCAGGATTTCTCACCACCGTACGTGACGGGACGGCATAAAGGTGCGGGGCTGGAAACTAACAAGACGTTACGGGATGGTCGCCAGAACAAGCCTGGGACAGACAAGCTATTTCTTTATAACCTTGCTACTTTTTAGCCTGGGTAGTTCCCGAGGACTGTTTCTTCGCTGGAGAGGCCTTTTTCCCTGCGTCCTTGGATTCCCCAAACAACATGGTGTTTTTTAGAATCGTATTGATGTATTCCTTGGGATTGACTGTTCTTCCGTCACGAATCACTTCGAAATGCACATGGTTACCCGTCGAGTGCCCGGTACTGCCAACCCTGGCGATCACCTGTCCTTTGTTTACTTTTTGACCAACCTTGACCAGATTTTGGCGGTTATGCGCATAACGGGTTATCAGCCCGTTGCCGTGATTGATTTCCACCAGGTTACCGTAACCAGCCCGGCGTCCTGATGACGTCACGACTCCAGCAGCGACACTGTAGATCGGTGTCCCCCCAGGTGCCGCAAAATCAATCCCGTCATGGTGCCGGCGGCGGCCGGTGATCGGATGGCGCCTGGTACCAAATGGCGATGAAATCCAGCCTTTATGTACCGGTCTGCCTTCAGGGTGTACCTGCTTTTGCAGATTGGTATGTAACAACAGGGTTTCGAGTGCATTCAGCTTATGTTCGCGATCGGTCAGAATCCTGTTGAGTTCATCGATTTCTTTAAGAAAACTCTGGTTCTGCGGATCCTTGGCCGCCGACTTTTTTATCGGCCCACCAGTGGCAGGAATCGCATCGAAATTAAACTCTTTCTTGTCGATATTGGCCATCGACGTCAATCTGCTGCCAAGCGCATTCAACCGGATCACATGTGCCTTGAGCTGACCCAGGTGTTTGGAAAGCTGTTCGATCTTGGCTTCGTACTTCAACCTCATATTGGCCACCGCCTTGCGCTGCTGGGCGATCTCGCCTTTCCAGCTCGGAATCCGGCCATCGGTCGATACCAGGTCTCCGCGTGCGCTGCCAAGCCAGTAACCCGAATAGAAAATACCGAACGCGGCGGTTAAAATGACAACCATCGCTATTACGTAGAAACGGGTATGCCCCATCCGCAAAGTCATGGGGCTTCCTATATACTTCGTAAATAAGATTATATTCATAGGGCTAAAGCACTATTCCAAGGCAGACACAAAAA
>JALUUZ010000097.1 GCA_027021095.1 Gammaproteobacteria bacterium | reverse complement strand
CCATCGAGGATGATCGGGGTTTTCAACGGGCGTACATACATGTGGTTGACTTCCTGGGCGGATTTGGCGATGTCCACCGGCCTGAAGATGTCATGGCGTTCGCTGAGGATCAGCGCGATGGCGCGTGCGCTGTCGAGTAATGAGCGTTCCTGGGCCTGGCGCAGGTAAGACTTCATCGTGTTGAGATACTGATACTGGTAGCCGATCCAGGGAACGATGAGCAGTGTCAATGACACCAGAAGCAGTTTGGCGCGGAGCGTTAACCCTTTGTTGCGTTGTCGTTGTTGACGTTCATCAATCATCAAGCCAGCGGTAACCCATGCCATAAACGGTTTCGATTGCGTTGAACTGTTCATCCACGGCCAGGAATTTTTTTCGAATACGCTTGATATGGGAAGTGATCGTGCTGTCGTCGACGACCACATTCGATTCCTGCATCAGCTGATCCCGGTTCTTGACGTGGCCCGGATAGCGTGCCAGTGCGTGTACCAGCCAGAATTCAGTCAGTGTCAGGTCTATCGGCATCTGGTTCCAGCTGACACTGAAACGGTTCAAGTCCATGCACAGTTTGCCATGCTTTACCAGTGCATCGGTCTTTGGCGGACTGCTCAAGGCTTCCGTGCGGCGGAAGAGTGCAGCGATACGCGCAGACAGGTGTGGCAGACCTATATCCTTGGTAAGGTAATCGTCGGCACCCAGGCGCAGCCCTGAAATCACATCGAAATCACTGTCCCTGGCGGTAAGAAAGATGATCGGCAGAGTGGTTGACATGATTCGCAGCTCGCGGCATAACTCGAAGCCGCCGTCGACTTCGTCCTCGAGCCCTATGTCCAACAGGGCAAGATCCGGCAGGCGTGTTTTAAAGGCGGTGATGGCTTCTTTGCGGTTGGCGAAGGTGACTACCTCGTAACCTTGTTTGCGCAATACATCCGCATAGTTTTCACGAATTGCAGGTTCGTCTTCTACGATAGCGATACGTTTGGCCATAATCGGTTCAGTATACCTGTAAACCCCCAAAAATAGTATAGAACATGGCTAGCTTCGGCCGGGTGCTTTGCCATTTTTCTGCCATGTTTGATCTCCGTCTTTGCACTGTTTTCCTATTACAGAGCCATCTAGTGGTGGTTTACTGATAGACAGGGACGGCCGTCAGGCAGTGTATCGTTGGCCCGGCGTTGTGCGGCTGCTGGCGAGGGTAAAATTAACATAGCAGAATCAAGGTATTTTCGATGGAATTCGCTCAAGGTAAAAAAATTTTAACGCCAAAAGCCTGTTTTGGGGTTACAATAAGTATCGTAGCAGGACTGGTGTCGTCGCTGTTTCTTTTGCTTGGCGTCTCTTACCTGCCACTGCAGGCCGGACAGACCGCAGCGGCGGTCAGAGCCGGTTCGGCCGTGGTACAGACACGGGCATCAGCGACCAGGGGATTGCCTGCCGAGCCAGGGAACGACAGGTTGGCAGTGGAAACGAAGTCGCCTAAAACATACACAAAAAACACAAAAAACAAGATATAATAAAAGGTTACTCTAATGAAAAAGCAAAATCCATCTTCGAATATCGCCCGGGAGACATTGACGGGGCTGGTGATGACTTTAGTCGTAGGAGTCGTCTCCGCGGTAGCCTTGTCGGCGCTTGTGTTGATGCTGGTCAGTCGGTAGCCTGTATTTTGTACCATCGCAGTGAGACGGGGCTGGCCCGGATTTCTCCCCGCTGTTCCTAGCAAGGCGGTGTAAGGGTGTGGTCTGGGTGGCGCGCGCAGGCATGGCCGACACTGTGCCGAGTACGCCGGCAGGGCGAATGGACGGTATCATACTCTGCCCCGGCAACGAAGCGCTTCGTTGCGAGCGTGAGCAAATCATGTCCAGCAGATGCAATGGTATTGGCAGTCGGCCTGATTTACACAGCAGGACTGTGGAAAACGGTTTGCGGATATCCAGAGGTTTTCTACCCGGCAGTCTCAGCCTGAGTTTATTGTCTTGCCACCGTTTACAGGTGGCAATCTGTGGGATGTTGCTTAAAGCTTGGTGAATGAACCTGCTAGAATAGAGGCAGAGTTTAGCCCGCCTTTCTCACCAGCGTTCGTAGCGGAACGGAGCCAGGGCGTGCCATTGGGCCGTCGCAGTAGAAGGGTGGTGAGCAGTGCGAGCTGGGCGTCTTTGACAGATTCGACGTGGCGGATAGACAGCAGGGGCGAACGTTCGGCTGCCGGCTTCAGCAGACTACAGGGTAAATTGAGCGGAAAATTCTATGGTAAAAAAAAGGCACAGGCGCAGGCGTAAACGTAAGCTTGGCAAGAAATCGCGTGGGCTCTCCGGATGGAAACGCAAGGCAGTCAAGTATCTGCTGTTGTCGTTTTTAGTGTTGTTGGTACCGCTTATCGGTTATACCATCTACCTGGATTTCGTGGTCAGGGCTAATTTCGACAGTAAACGTTATGCGGAACCGGCGCGGGTCTATGCCCGGCCCCTCGAGCTGTATGTCGGTAAGAATATTACCAAGCAGGCGTTGCTGTATGAACTCGACCGGCTTGGTTACAAGCTGGTCGAGAAGCCGACTCGCAGCGGGACCTATGTCTACAGCGATACCGAGACTGAGATCATTACCAGGCGCTTCGTGTTTTGGGACGAGGAACAACCCTCGACCCATTTGAAGATCCGTTTCGAAGGGAAATATATCATTGGGATGACCGATGGTAAGACCGGCAAGGCCATCACCAAGAGTGTCAGGCTCGACCCGATCCTGATCGCCAAGATTTTTCCGTCCCACAATGAAGACAGAATCCTGCTGCGCCTGCCGGATGAAAAAGCACCTGCAGAAACACGCAAGGCGTATCAAAAGCTGATCGCGGTACTCAAGGCGGTCGAGGACCGTGATTTCGATCATCACTTCGGAATAAGCTTCAAGGGAATCGCACGCGCGATCTGGAGTAATCTGCGGGCCGGGGGCAGGCGCCAGGGCGGCAGCACCCTGACCCAGCAGCTGGCGAAGAACTATTTCCTCAAGCCGGAGAAAACCCTGAAACGGAAGTTTACCGAAATGATCATGGCGATACTGATCGAGCTGCATTACGACAAAAAGGAAATTCTCGAGGCCTATTTAAATGAAATCTACATGGGCCAGGACGGGCGCCGGGCGATCCACGGGTTCGGGCTCGCCAGCCGGTTCTATTTCAACCGTACGGTAGAAGAACTCGAATTGCACCAGATGGCGCTGCTGGTCGGCATGGTCAAGGCACCGTCGAGTTACGATCCACGGCGCAACCCGGAAAGGGCCTTGTACCGGCGTAACCTCGTGCTGCAGGTTTTGGTCGATCAAAAGGTCATCGACCAGGAGACCATGCTGGCTGAAAAAATGAAGCCGTTGGGCGTGGAGTCCGCCAAGTCGCATATGAATCAGAAGTATCCGGCGTTCGTCGACTTGCTGCGTAAACAGTTGCGGCGTGACTACAAGGATGAAGACCTGGTCAAGGGCGGGTTGCAGATTCATACGACATTGGACCCGGTGATCCAGTACTATGCT
>JALUUZ010000096.1 GCA_027021095.1 Gammaproteobacteria bacterium | reverse complement strand
ACAGGTGACTAAAGCTCTATCCGAAACAACGCCATCCCCACCTGACATCACTCCTCTTTAGCCTGGAAGGTCGCCTGTTCCCTTTTTTTATCAACTAGTTGCGAATCCTTTCTCGCGTGTCCACCAAGCAAGCCTCATAGACACTCATCAGCGCGACCAGCTGGCATGACGATACCATGAAATATAGCCTCAATAAAGCCTGCGTTAACCTGGGCACGGCTCTACCGACCTCGAAAAGAAAACCTGTGGTTAACATGCATGACTGGTTCATCGGCATCGCTGACAGGAAGGAAATACCCAGCAGTTTGACACTGTTCAACAAGGAATCTTGAATTTACGCCGCGCCTTCTCGGCCTTTGCCCGCACGACACACTCTTCGAGGTGATCGTTGATCAGCCCCATGGCCTGCATGAACGCATAGACGGTGGTCGGCCCGACGAATTTCCAGCCGAGCTTTTTCAGGTCCTTCGACAACGCCATGGACTCGGCAGACTTCGCTACACGCTGAGGTTCTGCAAGCTGTTCTGCACCAGGCTCGTAGCGCCAGATGAATGCCGCCAGTGAACCTGCCTGCCTGACGAGCTCGCGGGCACGCTTTGCGTTGTTGACCACGGCCTCGATCTTGCCGCGGTGGCGTACGATGCCTTCGTCCTTGAGCAAGCGGTTGATGTCTCTTTGTGTGAAACGGGCGATCCGGTCAAAGTCGAAATTATAAAACGCCGCCCGGAAATTCTCACGCTTGGCAAGAATGGTGCGCCAGCTCAGTCCTGCCTGAAAGCCTTCCAGGCACAGCTTTTCGAACAGGCGGCGATCGTCCTTGACCGGAAATCCCCATTCCGTATCGTGGTAGTCAAGAAACTCCGGTGCAGCACCGCACCAGCCGCAACGTGGGTGGCCGTCGGGGCCTTTGATCGTTTTACTCATCGCATCGCTCCGCCATGACTACGATGCATCCAGCAAAAACGACAGCCGCGCATCGGCCTGGCCCGGCGTGATCTCGAAGATTTCCGCGGTGACGATGTTTTGCGCGACGAACGGATCTTCGTCGACCCGCTGCCGCAGCGCGGCAAGCGAGACAGCGTGCGCCAGCACCGCACCGCCCTGGTTTGGTTGCAGGCTGCCGGAGAGCAGGAACACACCGTCATCGAAACCGCGCTTGATCCACTCGAGATGGCCATCCATAAATTCTCCGGCCTGCGCCTTGTTGTCAGAAAACCTGAGCAGTACCACGTACATATTTTGATCCTTTTCTGGTTGTTGAAAATTCTTGGCCTATGCCGTGCCGACAGGCAGGGCATCGAGCCAATCACACATCTCGTCCACTTCCTGTTTTACATAGTCATAGTCATCGAAGGCATTGCCCAGGGTCGCCACGCCCTGGCTCCAGGACAAAACCTGCATGGCCAGCCTGTCGGCGTCCTGTGCATGGCCAAGCCACTTGAACTGGTTGCCGAGCCACACCCGAAACAGCGTAAACACCTTGTTGGCCTCTGCGCGTGAGGCGTGATTCAATTTCGCAAGCTCCGTACACAAGGTACCGACCGGACAGCCGTAGTCCTTGATCATCGACCAGTTCGTCAGCAGGATCCTGATATAACATTTTATACGCGCCTTCGGCGTCGCGCCTTCCTGTTCCCAGTCTGCAAGCATGTGTTGCGTTCGGTCCAGGCGTGCCTGGATTACCGCATCGAGAATGTCGTCCTTGGTCTTGAAATGGTGATAGAAATTACCGCGTGAGATGTTCACCACCTTGGCGATATCAGCAAACGAGGTCTGTTCGAAACCCTGCCGGTAAAACAGCTCATCCGCCGCGTCGACGATCTGCTGCCGTGTCGTACCCTGCCCCATCACCTGCTCTCTTCAGGCGGCAGGCACGAAACCGCCGCCGTCATCCCGTTCATGACCAAACCAGCCTGCATCTCCCGCCTTCTGCTGTAGCGACCCAAGCCACTGCTCTGGCCTGTTACGAACGGCCGGGAAACGAGGCAGGACATTTGTCTTGGGAAAGACTAGGACAACTGTCCTAGCCTGTCAAGCGCTTTATCCGCCTCCCTCCGCCTGCCGGGACGGGGTGTGGACAGGCCCTGTATTGAGACATAGACTATTTCTGCGTGCTTGACATCTTTACGAAACACTCGCGTTCTCTTGAATCACCAACCAAAGAAGATGCCGAGGGCTTGAGGCCCAGGGATGACCCAACATGAAAATCGCCAGCATTGATCACATCGTCCTGACCGTCAAGGACATAGAGGAAACGGTAGATTTCTATCAATCCGTCCTTGGCATGGACGTCGAACTATTCGGCGGAAACAGGGTTGCATTAAAGTTTGGAAATCAAAAACTCAATCTTCACAAAGACGGGAGCGAGCTTGAACCAAAAGCAAGCAGGCCGGTACCAGGTTCCGTGGACCTGTGTTTTATTACTAAAACAGCCATCGAGGTAGCCATGGAGCACGTAAGAAGCAAGGGTGTGGATATCATCGAAGGGCCAGTGGCAAGAACCGGCGCAACCGGTAAAATCATGTCCTTCTATTTTAGAGACCCTGACGGAAACCTGATCGAAGTCGCGAATCCTGTTCAAACGAACACATAATGCGGTGCTCAGACACAAGCTACGCTGCTCTTGGCTTTAGCAGTTTACCGGCAATAAACGCAACCGGCCCGGCAATGAATAAACCAACGGCAGCGTAGACGACAGACCATTTCCATGAGAGAATGATTATATACTCGCTCACCACCTGATCACATTCTACTACATTGTTCAAACACACTGGGCCAGTGGGAAAGCCGCCTCATTGGCGACTGACATAGGAGGCTGACAATGTACATACGTAAACTGGCCAACGCGTTTTGTGAAGGTGCAAAACCGATAAAAGCACTGTCAAAAGTGACTCCGCCTGCGGTAATGCGCTATAAGACCAAACATGGCGGTCTATGGGTAGGCGGAAACGTGGAAATTTCAGATGACCGGCTGGTCTTCAGGCCAAACGATATCAACCGAACCATGCATGAAGCACTGCAGGACATCATCATAGACACCAGCAAAATCACAGCGGTCAACTACCAGTTCGGCTGGATTACCGGCATCGTTGCAATCACACACGATCGAGGTGAATTCCGCTTCAGGTGCTTTGGCGCAAAAGCGGTCGTCAATGAACTTAGCGCTTACATTGAAAAACTCTAAAGCGGACTGGCACTACGCAATTGGAACGACATGAGGACAGAGGGGAAAAACGAGGTGAAATAACGGTATCACGAAGACCGGGCAAACCCACGGCGCTCACTCAGTGGCCTCAGTGAAAAGCCCGCGGTATACTTAAATACTTGGAGATAAACCAGGACCGAAAAGAACACAGCCCTCTGCCAGGGACCAGGGCTGATCCAACCAAAAAAACAACAACTGAGCGCACATTGAAGCTAATGGAACCAATCGAAAAGCTCTTCTACGACAAGCTGATCGACGATGATCTCGATACCGACTTCCTGCAGGTCTACAGCGACTGGCTGCAGGAACGCAATG
>JALUUZ010000095.1 GCA_027021095.1 Gammaproteobacteria bacterium | reverse complement strand
CACGCCGCGCGACGCGCTCGGTAAAATCCTTGACGACCGGCAGTGCGACATCCGCCTCGAGCAGCGCTTTGCGCACTTCCCGCAGGGTATCCTTTACATTGTCTTCGGTTATCCGCCCCTGGCCGCGCAGTTTTTTTACGACTTCCCCGAACCGTTCACTCAGATTGTCAAACATGATACCTAGCTCTCGCCCTCGAAAATGCCAAAAAATATCAGCTGATTATACGCAATTTCACGTATAACGGAAATCACGTTGCAAAACCGTAGTTTAGCAAAAACAGGCTGCTGTTTACCGCTGTTTTTCGCCTGCATGCCATACAATGGCCGTACCGGCGGTCACACGCCGCCGCAGTAGAAGGGTGGTGAGAAATGCGGGCTAAAGATGAAACACACTGCCACCGAGCAACTGTTTCAGCTTACGATCGGTAATCGCCTGCTGGCATTCGGCGAAAATCCGCTGTTCCGCGCCCGGTTTGAGGTGTGTCAGGTAGATCTCTGGAAAGTGGTCAAGCTTTTTCAGGTCTTCGGCCAGCAGTTCCGGGCAATAATGGTAAGCCAGCCTGCACAACTCCAGTTCGCTGTTGGGGAAAGCCGCCTCGACGATCAGCATGTCGAGGTCAGGCCCGTCATTCAGCACCCGCCAGAAACTATCGTTCGTGGTCGTATCCCCGCTGAAGGCCAAGACCTTGTCTTTCGTACTGATACGGTAGCCGCAGGCCGGGATGATATGATTGACCGGGATCAGCTCGAAACCAACCCCGCTGACAGTCACCTTTTTCTCGACCTCGACCGGGTTCAGCTTCAAGACCGGCTTGCTGGCGACAGGAATCACCGTAAAGTCGGGCCAGATCACATTATTGAAGATATGCTTACGCAATGCCGCGATGGTCTCCGGCCTGCCGTAAACATTCAGCGGGCTGCTGAGTGAATCGAAAATCGTATCGACCAACAGCGGAATACCACAGATATGATCAAGATGGGAATGGGTGATAAACACCGTTTTGATCTTACGCAGCATCTCCAACGGCAGGTCGCCAATCCCCGTACCGGCATCGACCAGAATGCTGTCATTGATCAACAGTGACGTCGTCTTCAGTCCTTCGCTAATACCGCCACTACATCCCAGTACTTGTATTTTCATAAGTGTCTGAACTCTTGCTTGAGTCATCATAGTAGTCATCTAACGGATAGGGATATAAGCTTTTGATTTAAAAAAGCTTAGATTCCAGCTTAGTAAAAAACCAATAATATTGCTATATTTCCGCCAATACTTTGCCCTGCTTTGACACACAGCACAACCGGCAACTGGATACAGAACAAAAAATGAGCAAAGCTTATACATTTCACATCCATTCATTGCGGATTATCATTATTCCCCTTACAGTATCAATGCGCAGCCGCCAATCAATCAGGCCTGAATTCATCATGGATATCCGGCCCTGATCGGGGCATAACCTACTGTTTCGGTACCTTTGTAAAAAAATGAACACTTATTTTTTGACCTTTAGTATTATTTTTTATGCGCTGGCCAGTGCGGCGCTGGTCCGGCGGGCAACTAGCCGCCTGTCGGCGAACACCGGCCACAAGCCGGAATTCTGGGTTCTTGGCCTGGGTGCCGTGCTGACCCATGGTGTACTGCTGTATAACGGAATCTTCACGCGCTACGGCATCGACCTGGAAGTATTCAAAGCCTTATCGATGGTTGGCTGGCTGATGGCGATCGCCATCCTGGTCGCCGCGATAAAACAGCCGGTGGAGTACCTGGCACTCATCCTGTTTCCGTTGGCAATCTTTGTCATCGTCCTGGACTTTCTGCTGGCGCCCGAGCTCGGTCCTGCACTGCACAGCACAAACCTGCTGGACAAAAGCGCCCGAATCGCCAGCCAGCCCTGGCAGCTCAAGGTACATATTTTCGTGTCGATCGTTGCCTACAGCATCCTGTCCATCGCACTGATCCAGTCTGTCCTGCTCGCCATCCAGGACAAGTTGCTGCACAATCACCGTCCCAACGGGTTGATCAGGCTGCTGCCGCCTTTACAGGTCATGGAAAACCTGTTCTTTAAGATCGTGACTATCGGTTTCATTCTGCTGACGGTCGGCCTGGTCATCGGCATCTCTTTCGTCAAAGATATCGCCGCGCAACACCTGATTCATAAAACGGTATTGTCGATCATCGCCTGGATACTGTTCGGCGTTCTGCTGTGGGGCCACTGGCAATACGGCTGGCGCGGAAAATTCGCGATTCGCTGGGTCATTGCCGGCTTTATCGCGTTGATGCTCGGTTTCATTGGCACGAAAACTGTACTGGAATTGATACTCAATCGATAGGAGGCTGAACGTCATTGGACATTCCACTGAGTGTGCTCTTTGGTGCACTGATCATCCTGATACTGCTTTCCGCGTTTTTCTCCGGGTCTGAAACAGGGTTGATGACCCTGAACCGCTACCGCCTCAAACACCTGGCAAAAGCCAGGCACCCGGGGGCTATCCGTGCATCAAAGCTGCTCGAAAAACCAGACCGACTGATCGGCCTGATCTTGCTGGGGAACAATTTCGTCAACATCATGGCGTCATCACTGACGACGATCATCGCCATCGAGCTTGCCGAAGGCCATATCGCGAAAGAGACTGCCATACCGATCGGTGCGATACTGCTGACGATTATTATCCTTATCTTTGCCGAGGTCACTCCGAAGACGCTCGCTGCGCTGAAACCGGAAAAAATCGCATTCCCCGCCGCCTACCTGTATGGCCCGCTGCTGAAGCTGCTGCTGCCACTGGTGGTCGCAGTCAACTATGTCGCCAACAGCATCCTGAAACTGATCAATGTCAGTGTCAGCAAAGTCGATTCGCTGACACTGAGCACCGAAGAACTGCGCACGGTGGTCAACGAAGCCGGCGCCATGATTCCACGACGGCACCAGAAGATGCTGATCAGCCTGCTCGACCTGGAAAAAGTCACCGTCGAAGACATCATGGTGCCACGCAATGAAATCACCGGCATCAACATCGAGGATTCCTGGAAGGAGATCGAAGAAACCTTGATCAACAGTCCCTACACCAAGCTGCCGCTGTACCGCGGCGAAATCGATAACGTACTTGGCTTTATTCACCTGCGCGACCTGGTGAAAATGGGCCAGAAGGAGTCCTTCGACCAGGAGGATCTGCTGGCGCTGGCGACTCCGACTTACTTTATCCCTGAAGGCACGCCACTGAATACACAACTGCTCAACTTCCAGCGTGAACGCCGGCGTGTCGGCCTGGTCGTCAACGAATACGGAGACATCCAGGGCCTGGCGACGATGGAAGACATCCTCGAGGAGATCGTCGGTGAATTCACGACTGACCCCGCTTCACTGAGCAAGAATATCATCCCCAGAAACGATGGCAGTTACCTGGTCGATGGCAGCGCACATATCCGCGACATCAACCGGGCCCTGAATCTCGACCTGCCGACGACCGGCCCTAAGACCGTCAACGGCCTGATCCTGGAATACATGGAAACCATTCCAAGTCCGAACACAAGCCTGATGATCAACAATATCCCTATTGAAATCATCCAGATCAAGGACAATTCGATCAAAACGGTATGTATACGGCTACCGCAACCCAAAGAAACACCCTAGCCCGCATTTCCTACCACCGTCTCGCGACGAACGGTGGCGAGAAAGGCGGGCTAAAGAATCCTGCAAAACCACCGTTACATTGACTGCGAAACAGACATGAATCCAATGTAATACAACAAGGAGTTGGGCTGGGGTGATCCGTTTAACCCTTACTTTCAAAGGTAAAGCACTCAAGGTGTTTCAGCCGCAGAACGGCTGCGTCAAGATCGGCCGTGCCGAGGATTGCGAGATCACGATCGACAACCTGGCACTCAGCCCGGTGCACGCGGTCATTACCATCGACGGTGACAACGCAAGCATCGAAGACAAAAGCGATGCGGGGCTGGACACAGGCGTTTTCGTCAACGACAAAAAAGTCGACTCCGCCAGGCTTGAACACAATGATGTCATCAGGCTCGGCAAATACGAACTCAAGTTCGCGCGCCTGGAAGAACCGGCCAACACGGATTCCGCTGAAGAGCGAACCCCTTCCGGTTTCCTGGAAAACAGGCCTGTCGTACAAGGCTGGCTGCAGTTTATGAACGGCCCGAAACTGGGCCGCACGGTCAAACTGGCCAATTCCATGGTGCGGCTGGGAAAATCCGGCAAGACCTGCGCGATGATCTCCACACGCAACGGGCACTACTATATCTCCCATCTTGAAGGCGAACCAAGAACCAAGGTCTGCAACCGCGACCTGGACAACAACCGGCTGCTGTTGAAAAACGGCGACACCTTGCAGGTGGGTGAGACCAAGATGCTGTTCTTCCTCGAAGGAGAATGAGTCAACCGCCGCGCAGCGCCAGTAACTGCTGCCGGTCCAGTGTAAACACCCCCTCCCCGCCGTTGGCAAATTCGATCCACGTAAAGGGAACCTGCGGATAACGCGCCACCAGCGCCTGCCCAGAATTACCCACCTCGACCACCAACACGCCCTGTTCGGTCAGGTAATCCGCCGCCTGCTGCAGAATGCGGCTGACCAGCGCCAGTCCCTGCTCCGCGGCTTCCAGCGCCATGCGTGGTTCATGCCGATACTCGGCAGGCAGCTGAGCCATTTCCTGTGCCGACACATAGGGTGGATTGCTGACGATCAGATCGAACCGCTGGCCGCCAAGCCGTTCGAACAAGTCGGATTCTACCAGCCTGAGCCGCTGCTGCAGTGCATAGCGCTCCAGGTTCCTGCGCGCCAGCGCCAGCGCCGGGCGCGAAATATCGCTGCCGACCACCTGTACATCGGGCAGGTGCAATGCACAGGCGATCGCAATACACCCGCTGCCGGTACACAGGTCCAGAATCGCCGGTGGCGCTGCGCCACCGGCCGACAGGTTCGCCCAGGGCTCAAAACGGTTTTCAATCAATTCAGCGATCGGGGAACGTGGTATCAGTGCCGACTCATCGATTTCCAGTTCGATCCCGGCAAACCAGATCCGCCCGGTAATGTAGGGTGCCGGCCTGCGGGTCTCGATCCGCTGATGCAGGACCGCCTTGACCCTGCTCTGCTGCTCCACGCTCAACGTCCGCTCCAGCTCCTGTTCTGAAATCGAATAGTCGAGCTCGAGCGCATACAGCACCAGCGACAACGCCTCGTCGTACGCATTGTCTGTGCCATGTCCATAAAAGACCCCGCTCTCATCGAGCATTCGGCTGCCCCAGTCGACCAGCTCTCTAATCGTGCTCATTTCATGTCCTGCTTCTATTTTCTGTGCATTTACTATAGGATTGGCGTCAAAAATCATACGGGATTGGACCATTCGGCCTATTCCGCTTTACTGCAGTATCGCATAGCATAGGTATCATGATTAAACTAAAACTGTTTCTGGTCACACTGCTGCCACATCATTTCCTGTCCCGTATCATGTTTCTGTTGACGCGCTCCAGCCGCTTTCCTTTTCTGAAACGGATCATGCGCCATTATATAAAAAAATATGATATCAACATGAACGAAGCACAATACAGCGACCTGGATGCGTATCCCACCATGAATGCGCTGTTCACACGCGCACTGAAGCCTGAGGCGCGGCCGGTCGACAAGCACCCCGAATCGGTCTGTTCCCCGGTCGACGGCACTGTCAGCGAGATCGGCAAGATCGATCAGAACCGTCTCTTCCAGGCAAAAAACCATTCCTTCGTGTTACAGGCGCTGATGGGCGGCCTCGAAAACAGGGCACGCCCGTTCTATAACGGCTCCTTTGCCACGGTCTACCTGTCACCCAAGGACTACCACCGGGTGCACATGCCCTACGAAGGCAAACTGCGCGAGATGATTCATGTGCCGGGGCGCCTGTTCAGTGTGGCGCCGGACTATGTGAACAACATTCCTCGACTGTTTGCGCGCAATGAGCGCGTTATCTCGATTTTCGATACCGACCGTGGCCCGATGGCCGTCATCCTGGTCGGCGCGATCTTTGTGTCGTCGATTGAAACCGTCTGGGCCGGCACCATCGTCCCGCCGCGTGCCAGGCGCGTCACGGTCGTGGACTATACTCACGGCCCGCATCATATCACACTGGCCAAGGGCGAGGAGATGGGACGGTTCAACATGGGCTCGACAGTCATCGTGTTGTTCGCGGACAGGGTGCAGTGGGAAGCCCCGTTGACACGGGAGACCCGGGTCGTGCTCGGCCGGAAAATGGGGCGGTTCGCTGCGCAGGCCGCACCAACAAAAACAGGAAATGCCTGAGATTACCCTGCGCTTTCGACCTGCACACCATCGATATATTGGCGGTTCGCGTCACGCGCATGCTTGCCGTCGATCACCTCGAAGGTCTTGGGGTCGGCATTGCGGATGACGCGGTTCATCAGGTAGTAGACATGATTGCGGTCGCGGGAATAATAGCGGTTCAAAACTTTATAGGTCCGGGCATTGATTTTCTTGTCGATTGCCCCCTTGAAATAGAAATGCTGCTTATCCCTGGCAAACAGCCCGTGATTGTAGTCTTCCGCTTCCAGCGCGTCTTCGATCACCTTGAACGACTTGACATCCGCCTTCATCAACCGGCGGTCCGTGTAGTAGGCATAACGTGCGTCCTTGGCGTAAAAATGGTTCAGGATCTCGAACGTCTTGTAATCTGCATGCTTTAACAGGCTGCCTTCCCAGAACACGTTATTGTCCTGAATGAAATAGCCCTCCTGGCCGTCGAAACTCGCCCCATATTCACGTAACCTGCCCAGGTCCTTGAGTTTCCACCAATAACCTTTCAAGTGCTTATTCTGCTTGATAAACTCCTTTATCTCCCGGGCCGTGATCCTGTCTTTGAAATGATTCCACAGCTGCCCGTTCCAAAAGAGATTGTATTTGTCCGTTGCATACATGTTACCGCCGATCACCAGAAAAGTTTCAGGGTCGGCACCTTCCAGTATCTTGCCGTCATAGTAAATATTGTTCTTGTCACCCCAGTAACCGTGACCCAGTTCCTGGATGGTATTCGGGTCTGAATTTTCCCTCTTGACACCACGGCCATAGACGTAGTCACTGTCCACCGCGTACAGATCGTCCAGCCCCCAAAATCCCTCGAGATCACGTGTGTAGATCTTTTTGATCCGGATAATACGGAAAGTATGAATATAATAGGCGTTACGCGCATCCTTGGCGTAGTAGCCGAACTGGGTCATGCCACGCGCACAATGAAACACCTTGAATGTCTGCGGGTCTGCGTCGGGAATGGGCTGTCCCAGGTAGTAGACCCGTTTTTTGTCACGATAGAAATGGTCCCTGGCCAGATGTTCGAACGTCTTGGCATCCGCTCCTTTGATGACGGTCGGCCCCCAGTAGACTTTTCTCTTGTCCTTGCCGATGTGGTCGCTGATACGAATGAAACCTGTGCTCTTGATATGCGGGATATGTTCTTCACTGTAATAAACTTTACTGCCTCTTACCTTAAACATAAGCCTGCTTGCTGTAGCTGAAGCACAAAATACGGCAGGAAAAATCAGTGAAAATTTTCCTCTGACACCTGCTCCCCCGGCGGCTACTATACATTTTCCGCTTACGCCCTGTCAAAGGGAAAAGCCAGCACTTCCTCCAAGGAATTACAACCCAATGCCAGCGCCAGTAAACGGTCGAGACCGACAGCAACACCGGCGCATTCAGGAAGCCCGCGGCCGATCGCCTGCAGAAAGCGTTCATCGACCGGCAGTTCCGGTTTCGACAGGCTGTGCCGCCGCGCAGCTTCCTGCTCGAACCGATGCTGCTGCTCCATGGGATCGGTCAACTCCTGGTAACCATTCGCCAGCTCCACGCCATCCAGGTAATACTCAAAACGTTCAGCGACCATGCCGCCTGCCTTGTCGTGACGCAGCCTCGCCAATGCAGCCTGGCGCGGGGGAAAATCATAGACCCTGATCAGCCTGTTGCGCTCCAGCCTGGGTTCGATCACATGCGTCTGCAGCAACTGCAGGCCGGTATCCACCGCCAGTTCATGACTGCTGCAGTTGTCCAGGTCGAAATCTATGCCGGCAGCCGTCACCAACCGCTTGATCTCTTGCAAACCGGCATTCATCGGATCCAGTTCCAGGTAATGCACGAACAACTCGCGGTAACTGAAATGCGCCACCGGGTCGAGACGGCGCCACGGATCCAACAAGGTGGTAATCAACTCGGCAGTCTCCGCCGCCAGCGCATGATAGTCGAATCCAACCCGGTACCATTCGAGCATAGTGAACTCGGGGTTGTGCCAGCGCCCCTGTTCTTCAGCACGAAACACCTTGCAGACCTGGTAGATCGAACCACTGCCGGCCGCCAGCAGGCGTTTCATCGCCAGTTCAGGCGAGGCATGCAGATAGTACTCGCCGGTGGCACCAGGCAAGGCGCAGCAGAAGCTGTCAATCTGCGCATCGGTGCAGGCGGCATGCCCCAGCAACGGCGTTTCCACCTCCAACACCGAACGCGCTGCAAAAAAAGCGCGCAACGCCTGCAGCAGCTGCGCGCGCGATTTCAGCACATCGATACCGGCTGCCGGGCGCCAGGACATCGATCCACCCGCCACTAGTCTTTGACGCGCGACACGTATTCGCCGGTCCGGGTATCGATCTTCAGCACTTCGCCCTGGTTGATAAACAACGGCACCTTGACCACCGCCCCGGTCTCCATCGTCGCCGGCTTGCTGCCGCCACTCGAGGTATCACCGCGCAGCCCCGGGTCGGTTTCGGTCACCACGAGATTGACGAAGTTAGGCGGTGTCACACTGAGAATGCTGCCATTCCACAAGGTAATCTGGCACAGGTCCTGTTCTTTCAACCATTTCTGCGCCTCGCCCACCGCCTGTTTGTCTGCGGACATCTGCTCATAGCTTTCCTGGTCCATAAAGTGCCAGAACTCCCCGTCGGTATACAAATACTGCATTTCGCTCTCGACCACATCGGCGGCTTCGACACTCTCACCGGATTTAAAGGTTTTCTCCAGTATCCTGCCTGTTTTAAGATTACGTATCTTGACCCTGTTGAAGGCCTGTCCTTTGCCGGGTTTTACAAACTCATTTTCGACGATCGAACAAGGATCATTGTCAATCATGATTTTCAAACCACTTCTGAACTCATTTGTGTTGTATGTTGCCATTGACTGGTTCCGCTGATTTATTAAACAATTAACGTAATTACACGATGAAAACTGATCCCCGACAAGCTGTGACAATCGCCGACTGGAAAGCCGAACTGGCCGATGCGTTCGATGCCCCGGACAAACTGCTCAGCTTTCTCAGGCTGAAAACAACCGACTTCGATTCCAAAATCGACTTGCGGCCCGGCTTTCCATTTCGAGTACCCCGGAATTATGCCCAAAGAATGGAAAAAGGCAATCCTTTTGATCCACTTCTGCTGCAGGTCCTGCCATTTGCCTGTGAAAACGAGACACACTCCGGTTACCGCCCGGACCCGGTGCAGGACCTGCACGCCGTAGTCGCGCCGGGCACGCTGCAGAAATACCAGCACCGGGTCCTGCTGATCACCACCGGCGCCTGTGCGATCCATTGCCGCTACTGTTTCCGGCGTCATTTTCCCTATAGCAAAGAAAACGCCGGTTCAGGCCAATGGCAACAGGCACTGGACTACCTGCGTGCCCACCCCCGGATCACGGAAGTCATCCTCAGTGGCGGCGACCCGCTGGTGCTCAGCGACCGGCGCCTGGCCACACTCTGCAGGGAGCTCACCGCTGTCGAACACATCGAACGCCTGCGCATCCATACGCGATTCCCGATCGTAGTACCAAGCCGTATCACCACGGAACTGCTCGACTGGCTCGGCACACTGGGTAAACCGGTCGTCTTCGTGATCCACTGCAATCACGCCAATGAGCTGGGCACGCACACCGTGCAGGCGTTGCACAAGCTACGCCGCGCCGGTGTATTGCTGTTGAATCAATCGGTCCTGTTGCGGGGAATCAACGATCGTGCAGAAACACTGAAACTACTCAGTGAAAAACTGCTTGCCGGCGGGGTGCTGCCCTACTACCTGCATCTGCCGGATCCAGTAACGGGAACGGCCCACTTCGATGTTTCGGCAGACAGCGCAACCCGGCTGCTGTCACAGCTCAGCGCCAGCCTGCCCGGCTACCTGGTACCTAGGCTGGTCAAGGAAGTCGCCGGCGCCGCCGGCAAAATCCTGCTCAATCACTATGCACCGGAGAGCGGCTGTCAATAAACCTTTTCGAACTGGGAGGGAAAGATCACATGGCCGTCGCTGCCAAGCGCACCAGGTTTCAACTCGATTGCTGAAACGATTTCATCGGGCACGGGCAGGTTGCAGTGCAGCCCCCACCGCGAAGCCGGCGAGAACCCGAATTTCTGGTAAAACTCCGGGTGGCCGACAACGACGATCGCCGCAAAACCCTGCTCGGTGGCCGCGTCGACGGCCGCCTTCACCAACTGCGAGCCGATACCACGATGCGACTGTGACGGCACCACCGCCATCGGGCCCAGCGCCAGGATGTCCATCCCGTCTGCACCACGCTGGAAGCGCACCCGGGACAACAGCACGTGGCCGACGATCCTGTTTTTGAACTCAGCGACCAGCGACAGGTCCGGCATAAACGACGACGATTTCCGCAGCGAATCGATCAGGCCCACTTCCTGGTCGCCCTCGAACGCACTCATATGAACGACATCGATCGCCTTGATATCACTAACCTCTTCTTTTCGTACTGTTATGCCCTGCATAGCCCGTGCCTCAAACAAATGGATGGTATTGCCGCTAAACGCCAAAGGGAACGCTGACCGGCTCCCGGCAGCCTGAATGTTTTCCTTGCCGCATTCAGGCTTATTATGGCACGAAACATCCTGAACGCCATAGCGGGGATTTCGGTTTACAGAACCGGAGGCGAAAAACTGGGCAGCACTTGCCTCAGGCCGCTTTCCATGAAAAAATCGGGTACAAATTTGTACAAGGCAAGGCTGAATTTCCGCCCCGCCTGTCCCGACCACACGACAACAAATCCTGCTGGGCCTTTGGCAGAACAAACGCTCACCAGCTAAAAAGTGGTTTAAACAAAACACCCAGTCTGCCGACACTTAGTGTGTGAAATGTAATTCCGCTCTGGCAGACCGCTTCTTGAACCGGATTTCGACTCACTAACACTGAAGAACTGAACAAAATGCAAAGGCTTGACAATGGACAGTGACAAAACGGTCAGAGTACTGATACTTGAGGACTCCGTCAATGACGCCGAGCTGGTCGCCAGCCAGCTCAAAAACTCCGGCCTGGCAGTCCGCTCCTACACTGCAGAAGACGAAGAACAAACCCGGGAACTGGTCACAAGCCAGTCACTGGATATGGTCCTGTGTGCACTGCAATCGATCGACCCGGACCTCGAACAGGTGATTCAACTCGTACAACGAAGCGAAAAAGACATTCCGGTACTCGTTTTGGACGAGCAGTATGATGCAAAAAAGATCGCCGACTGCCTGCAGGCAGGTGCGGCCGGCTACCTCGGCAAAGACGACCCGGAGCTGCTCAGCCTGCTGGTCAAACGTGAGCTGGACAACCTTAAAACACGGCGCAGACTGCGCCAGCAGGAAGCGACCGTGCGTGAGTTCGAGCGCCGCTGCCATGCACTGCTCGACAGCTCTCGCGACGCAATCACCTATATCCATGAAGGCATGCACCTGTATGCGAACCAGGTTTACCTGGAGCTGTTCGGGTTTACTGACATGGATGAAGTCGACGGCACGCCGATACTCGATATCGTGGCACCGGACGATCATCAGAAATTCAAGGAATTCCTCAAGAACTACACCAACAGCGAAGAAAGCCGTTTCGAGATTCGCGGCCTGAAACCGGACGGCAGCACCTTCAACGCGATGATGGAGTTCTCACCGGCCAGCATCGACGGTGAGCCCTGCACACAGATCATTATCCGTGCCCAGGCCAATGACAAGGAGCTGGAAAAGAAGCTGAAGTTTCTCAGCAAACAGGATGTACTGACTTGCCTGTACAACCGCCAGTATTTCCTCGAGGAACTGGAACAGGCGTTCTCCAACGCAGTCAACGGTACCAGCACCGCCGCTGTGATGTATATCGAGCCGGACAATTTCAAGCAGATCAAGGAAAACATCGGCATCGCCGGCGCAGACCTGGTGCTTGGTGACATCGCCAATATCATCCGCGAACAGACCGATGAATCGATGGTGTGCGCACGTTTTGGTGATCATTCCTTCACTGTGCTGCTGCCGACCGGCGATACCGCGCAGGCCGAGTCACTGGCCGAAGTGCTGCGTACCGCGGTGGAACACTATATTTCCGATGTGCAGGGCAAGTCCGTCACCTACACCGTCAGCATCGGTGTATCGATCGTCGGCGAGACGGCTACCAGTGCCCAGGACATCCTGACCAAGGCCGACCTCGCCTGTGAGATGATGCACAAGGAAGGCGGTAACAGGATTCACATCCACAACCCGGTCGCCGACCTGCAGGCCAGCAAGGACCGGGACCAGTACTGGGGACACATGATTCGCGACGCGTTGGAAAACAACCGTTTCAAGCTGGTCTACCAGCCGATCGTCAGCCTGCTTGGGGAAACCGAAGAACGCTACGAAGTACTGATCAGGATGCAAGACGAGGAAGGCAGTGAAATCATGCCTGCACAGTTTCTGCCGATCGCCGAAAAAAGCGACCTGATCGTACAGATCGACCGTTGGGTCATCTTCAACGCAGCACAGATCCTGGCTGACCGCCGCGCCCAAGGGCATGACACGATTTTCTTTATCAAGCTTACCGGCAGAACGCTCGCCGATGAAACACTGCTGCCATGGATCAGCAGCCTGCTGCAAAAGATGCGGCTTCCCGGCAACGCGTTCGTGTTCGAGATTTCCGAACCGGTGGCCGTCACGTATCTCAAGCATGCAAAAGTCCTGTTGCAGGGGCTGTCGCAGGTGCACTGCGGCTTCGGGCTGGAAGATTTCGGCAACGGCATGAACAGCTTCCAGCTGCTGAAACACCTGCCGGTCAACTACCTGAAAATCGACGGCGCGTTCGTGCATAACCTGTCGACCAACAAGGAAAACCAGACGATCGTCAAATCCATCGTCGAAATGGCCTCTGCGCTGGGCAAACCGGTGATTGCCGAATTTGTCGAAGACGCCAACAGCCTGACGTTTCTATGGCAGTCCGGGGTGCAGTTCATTCAGGGCAATTTCCTGCAGTCTCCTGATGAAGCGATGAACTATGACTTTCATGGCGAGGCCGAGGAAGAAGAACGCCGTTTTTGAACGGCCGGCCCCGACCAGGCAGCACTGACCGCAATGACTGAAAGCAGAGCGACAAACAACACGACTCCCGGCATCAATGGCCGTCTCGCCCGGCGCATGAGCATGTATGTGATCCTGGCGAGCACACTGATCGCCGTGTTCACCTCCGGGATTCAGATCTACTCGGAATACCAGCGCGACATCAACGGCGTCTACGCCGGCCTGGAACAGATCAAACGCACCCACCTGTCGAACATTGCATCCAGAGTCTGGGTCCTGGACACCGAGGAGCTGCACACGACGCTGCGCAGCCTGCTGAGCCTGCCATCGATCCGCTATGTCGCTGCCTACAACAATAAAACCCTGTTCCTCGACGTCGGGCGGAACACGGAGCAGAAGGTCATCACCCGGGTCTACCCCCTTTACCATTACCAAAAGGGCGCCAGGATCCGGGTCGGCAGACTCGTGGTCAAAGCATCGCTGGAGAATGCCTACCGGCGTATCATCGAACGCGCCCTGATCATCCTGACCGGCAACGCCATCAAGACCTTTATCGTCGCTGCGCTCATTCTGCTGATTTTCTACCGGCTCGTGGCACGCCACTTGAACAAGATCGCAGAATTCGCCGGCACACTGAAAATCGACACACTGGACAACCGGTTCGAATTCGACCGCAAACAGAATCCTGCCGGACAACAGGACGAACTCGACATGCTGCGCACCGCCCTGACCACCATGCAACAAAACCTGGCCAAGGCCACGCAGGAGTTGAAAGACAGCCGCAACCAGGTCAACCTGCTGCTCAACTCCACCGCCGAGGCCATCTACGGCATCGACCTGGAGGGCAAATGCACCTTTGTCAACCAGGCCTGCCTGGACATGCTGGGTTACGACTGCAACGACGAGCTGTTGGGTAAAACGATGCACCAGGTCGTCCATCACAGCCAGGCGGATGGCAGCCCTTACCCCTGGAAACGACACCCGATCTTTCAGGCGCTGACCCGGCAACACAAGGTGCATGTCAACGAAGAAGTCCTGTGGCGCAAGGACGGCAGCCACTTCATTGCAGAATACTGGTCACACCCGATCTTCAAACACAATGAACATGTCGGCGCCGTCGTGACCTTCCTCGAAACCACCGAACGTGCCGAGGCACTCAAGGCACTGCAGCAACGCGAACTGGACCTGGCCATTACCTTGAACAGTATCGGCGATGCGGTCATCACCACCGATCTCAACGGCCTGATCACACGTATGAATCCAACGGCAGAGAAACTGACCGGCTGGCCGTTCACCGAAGCAAAGAACCAGCCGATTCAAAAGGTATTCCAGGTCATCGATGCACGCACAGGCGAGGCCATCGAAAACCCGCTCACGCAGGTAATCGGCGAAGGCAGGATCGTCCATCTCAGCCAGCATGCGACCCTGATCTCGAAACAGGGAAAAGAATACCAGATCACCGATTCGGCCGCCCCGATCCGTTACGATGACGACAATATCCTGGGCATGGTCCTGGTCTTCAACGATATCACCGAACAGTACCGCTTACGCCAGGCCGCGGCCGAAAACAAGCGTGTGCTGCAGGCAATCATGGACCATTCCCCTGCCACCATCTATGCCAAGAGTCCTGCCGGAAAGTTCGTCTTCGTCAACCGCCAGTTTGAAAAACTGTTCAAGCTCTGCAGCAAGGAGGTCATAGGCAGAACCCTGCATGACATCTTTCCGGAACAGGTCGCCGACCAGATGAAACAAAACGATCTCGCGGTACTGCAGGCACGGCGGACACTCGAATTCGAGGAAACCGCACCGCTCAAGGATGGGCCCCACACCTATACTTCGATCAAGTTTCCGCTGTTCAACGACGACGGGGAGGTCTCGGCGATCTGCGGCATCTCGACTGATATCACGCGCCACAAACAGCAGGAGGAGCAGCTTCGCCGTAGCCAGAAAATGGATGCCCTGGGCAAGCTGACCGGCGGTATCGCACACGACTTCAATAATATCCTTGGCATCATGCTCGGCTACGCCAACCTGCTGCGGGGGATGCTGGATGGCCAGCCCAGGCTGGCCGCCTATGTCGACGAGATTCAACATGCCGGTGAACGTGGCGCCAGGCTGACACAGAAGTTACTTGGGTTCTCACGCCGGAAAAACCGTGATTGCAGCCTCGTGCAGGTCAACACGCTGCTGCAGGATCAGCAGCTGATGCTGGAAAAAATGCTGACCGCCAGAATCAAGCTGAACTACCAGCTCGACAAGCAG
>JALUUZ010000094.1 GCA_027021095.1 Gammaproteobacteria bacterium | reverse complement strand
AACAGGCCCCTGCCTGGGCAGAAACCCGGCGTCGCACGTGCTGACAGGATTTCAGACCAGGGTCTGCAGCGCCTGGATAGACATCTGCGGGCTGGTGTTCGTGTCAGTAACCCGGTGCTTGCGCAATGGGTGAAGCGCTATGGAGAGCCGGCGCTTGCTGTGATCAAGGCCAATGGCCGGTATTCGGCCGGGTTGCAGGCGTTGATCGATCAGGAGTCATAGTGTCTGCTTGTGCGTACAACGCACCCTACTTTGGGGCATGATATTTCCTCGCTGTAAATCCTTTGGTGTGCTTCGCACACCATCACGACGGAGCGGGGTTGGGTTGCATATACCAACACCACGGCAAACCGTATCGTATCGCGCGGTCATTCTTCTGCACACGACATTTCCATGCCGTAAATCCTTTGGTATGCTTCGCACACCGTCACGATGGGGCGGGGAGGCATCGTATGTACCCACACTGCGACGAATCCTATTGCGTCGTGTGACGATCCTTCTACACACGATTCTCCCGTACTATGTCATTATCCATACATTGGAGCGCACTTTTGCCAGCGCTCCTCGGTCGCGAAAGCCACCCATGCCGCACCCTTGCGCCGTCTCGCGACGAACGGCGGTGAGAAAGGCGGGCTAGCAGATGAATCCTGAAGGTAAGACGCTGGTTTCCTGGAGTACGGGTAAAGACAGTGCCTGGACACTGTATCACGTACAGCGGGATCCGGCGTTCGAACTGACGGGTATTTTTTGTACCGTCAACAAGGAGTTCAACCGCACGGCGATGCATGCGGTGCGTATCGCGCTGTTGGAAAAACAGGCGCGGTGTCTGGGGCTGCCGGTCGAAATACTCGAGATTCCCTATCCGTGCAGCAATACAGACTATGAACGCCTGATGGCTGACTATGTCGCCAGGGTCAAGGCCAGGGGAGTCACACGCATTGCATTCGGTGACCTGTTTCTTGAAGATATCCGGGATTATCGTATCGCCAAGTTGAAAGGGAGCGGGATTGCACCGGTTTTCCCATTGTGGGGAAAGCCTACAGACCTGCTTGCGCAGGAGATGATCGACGCAGGGGTCAAGGCAGTGATCACCTGTGTCGATCCGAAGCAGCTCCCCGCTGAGTTCGTTGGCAGACAGTTCGATCATGATTTTCTTGCTGCATTGCCGCCTGGTGTGGACCCCTGTGGTGAGCGCGGCGAATTTCACAGCTTTGTCTACGACGGGCCGATGTTCGCGTCGGCTATCGACATAGTGGTCGGCGAAATCGTGCATCGGGATGGTTTTGTGTTTGCCGACGTGCTGCCCATGGCTGTCGCTTAGTGTCGACATGACGCGGCACGGAAGAATCGTGTGTAAAAGAATAACCAGGTAACGCGATGTAATTTGTCATGGTGTTGGTGCGTACAATGCAGCAATTAGTTTAGACGCCGCAAAAATAAGAAACCTTGACACCGGTGACACTGGACAGCCATTTGACGAGCAGTACGGCATATTGGGATTTCTGATCGTCATGGTCGATGCTGGTCAATGCCGTTTTGTGATAGATTTTATGGCGTGGATCATAGGTGTAGACACTGAACAGCGTCTTCTTTGTATGGCTGCATTTGGCATACCTGGCCGGGGTCTGCTGTACAGGGATAAATTTACTCAGCGACAGTTTGTTCTGTACCGTGCTTGGCTCCAGCATTCTTACCAGTTTTTTGTTTGCGCTGTACTTTCTTTTCAGACATTCATTGGTCAGCCGGGTACGGCAGCTCGTTCGCAAAAGATCGTGCCATTGCTGTGGCCTGTTGAAGCTGTAGCTGTACAGCTTCCCCGTACGATCGATATAGTAGCCTTTGCGCGGCGCCTCTCGCGTGGTATCGACCAGTTCGACCTCGAAAAGGTAGACCTGCTTGCTGGCCAGGTTTCTTTTCGCCTGCGTGCCGTGGGTGACAAGCAATACCAGAGAACAAAACATAGCATAACTGATTTTTTTCATTGGTTTTTCGAAGTCCTTTTGAATGGAATGTACTGAACCTGTTCCGATCACAGTCTAACAATCGTTAGTCTATTTTCCGTGAAATGACTCACCCCGGGCGCAGACCCAAGTCACGCTTTGCTTGCGTGCTCTGACAAGCCAGGGATGGCTTGTTCAGAGCTTCTACGGGAACGCCATGGAGAGGTGTTCCCGCAACCCAGGGAGGGGTTGGCAAAATCGAGAGCGAAAGCGGTTCGATTTTGGGAGCAAGCAAAAACCGCGTTTTTTGCTTGCGTGCTCTGACAAGCCAGGGATGGCTTGTTCAGAGCTTCTACGGGAACGCCATGGAGAGGTGTTCCCGCAACCCAGGGAGGGGTTGGCAAAATCGAGAGCGAAAGCGGTTCGATTTTGGGAGCAAGCAAAAACCGCGTTTTTTGCTTGCGTGCTCTGACAAGCCAGGGATGGCTTGTTCAGAGCTTCTATAAGTAACATTAGGTACAGACAAGAAATCCCACGGCAGGATAATAAAACAGTTCTAGGTGAATGAGTGAGGAGAAGACAATGCGAATAGTAATTTTGTTGATGCTGCTGTCAGGGATTTCACAGTACGGGTATGCGGCAAAAAAGCTGAAGCCGTTTGTACTGGCCTCCAGTCATGGCACAGACATGAACATGGTCAGCACACAGACCAGAAAGGCGCTGAAAAATGCGGGTTTTTCTATCGTCGGCGAGTATTCGCCTTATTCCGGAGCGCGGATAATCATCGTCACCAGCCCGTATTTGAAAAAGGCGGCAGAGAAGTCGAAGATGGGAGGGTTCGGTGCAGTGCAACGGGTGTCGATAACCCGGGTTGGCAGAAAAATACAGGTCGCTTACACCAATCCCGAGTATATGGCGAACGTCTATCGTATGCAGGACAGCCTGTCGGTGGTCGCAAAGAAACTGGAGCGGGCGCTTGGGCGTCGGATGGAATTCGGCAGGACAGCGGGGTTGACCGCAGCACAGTTGCGCAAATACCACTACAAGGTATTTATGCCGTATTTCGACGAGCCATATAAACTCGGCAAGTTCAGGGATCACCATCAAGCGGTACAGAAAATAGAGCAGAATCTCGCCCGTAGAGTGGGAGGTACGTCAAAGGTCTACCGGGTCGACCTGACGGGAAACAAGACTGTGATCGGGATCGGACTGACAAAAAAATGTGGTGCTGACCGGTTTATCATGAAATCGATCGACACTGACAAGCTCCGGTCGACACCGCACCTGCCTTACGAGATCCTTGTTTCCAATGGCCAGGTGTTGGCTTTGCATCCAAAGTTCAGGATTGCGCAGAGTTTTCCCGGTCTGGGTATGATCGGCAGCAACAGCTTCTTCTCGATACGTTGCGCGCCCGACGATATCAAGACTTCATTGCTGAAAATCGTCAATTAGGCTCCAAGCGATCCCCGGGTGCTTTACACCTGGTAGGGTGCATTTACGCACCACATCCGGTGTGATTTACTTTGACCGGTCGTGATAATGCCAACCCCCGCCTGAATGCTCCCGCGGTCCGCAAGCTTTTTTCTGCGCCGCCTCTGAGCGAGGCAATGTTGCAGAAAAAACTTCCGGCCCGCGG
>JALUUZ010000093.1 GCA_027021095.1 Gammaproteobacteria bacterium | reverse complement strand
AACTCAAGTCCCCGCACGGCAGTACGACAGACTGGATGCCGGTCATTCCCTGGTCTGCCCAGCGTATCGCCGACTTGGAGATGGGTTGGCTAAAGTGGCTGCTGGCGGTTGAGCACAGCGGTTTGCGCCGCCTGATCGATTCCAGCCTGGCGCAAGGACAGGCGATGGATGTGACGACTCTGCCGGACAGGGTCGACGGTTGCGATGCGGGACAACTGGAATATTTCAAGGCGCTGCTCTACCGGGGGTGCCTGTACCCGTCGATTCAGGACAAGAAGAAAGAAACACGCCTGTTGCAGCTGGCGGCAGACAAAGGCCAGGGTGTGGCATTCTTCGATCTCGCGCAACGGGAATTTATCAATGCGATCGGCCGGCAGGAGCAGGATGCGATGAAACTCGCCGAAGCGCTGTATCAGCGCGCGGCAGATCACGGCCAGGCACGGGCATTGTTTATGCTTGGCGTGCTGTGTATCTGCGGATCACTGCGTGCCGGGGCCAGGCAACAGGGCATGGAGTGGCTCAAACAGGCGGCTGACCGCGGGCACGTGGCCGCACAGTACCTGCTCGGCCAGGCCTACCTGGACCGCGACAGTCCCTATCACCAGCCTTCACGTGGCCTCGGTTTTTTGCGCCAGGCCGCTGCCTCGTCTCATCCGCGCGCCCAGCTGTTGCTGGCACAGGCAGACGATGCGCTTTCGGCGCCACAGGCGGTTGCGCTGTTGCGCGAGGCGGCCGACTGGGGGCTGGCGGACGCGCAATTGGCATTGGCGCAGCACTATCGTCGGACAGGCCAGGCACAGCAAGGGTTGCAATGGGCGGAAAAGGCAGCCGCCCAGCAACGGGCGGAGGCTTTTGTGCTGCTTGCAAGGCTTACCGCCGAACAGCAAATCCAGGCGCAGGGGTATGATGCGGCGCTGAATCGCTGGTTTCAGTTTGAGACCAGTGAACGCAACCGGCTCTTGCTGGCAAAGCATCTGTACCTGGCCGCCGTCTGGATTGCCGCCGGGCAGTCGCGGCAGAGCACCGGGGTCCAAGAAGCGTTATTGTCCGCGGTGGCGCTGCTCGATGCGGAATTCAGCGAAATCGACTTCGACCGGCTCTACAGGGCATTGGAGCAGGTACCGTCCGCCCCTCCCTACTTCGACTTTCTGCTATGGTTGTTCAGTGATTATTGCCAATCGACCAGCCGTGAAGACAACCAGGCCAGGTTACAGGCCGCAGCCGATGCAGGCCTGCGGGTCGCGCTGCTGACGCAGGGTTTTCTGTTGCGGCAATCGGTGGCGACAGCACAAAAAGGATTGTTTGCAAAAGAAGCGCCGGCAAAACAGGCCGAGGAGCTGCTCTGGCAGCAGGCGCAGTCAGGTTGCAGTGCAGCCTGTTACCTGGCCGCACAGTCAAAGATTGCCGCCGGGGAATTTGCTGTTGCACTGGAGTTGCTGCAGCAGGCGGCAAAAGCGGGTCTGCCCGAAGCGCAGGTGAGAACCGCTTACCTGCTGCTTGGACAGTTCGACTATGAACTTGAAGACGAGGGATTTTCCGGCCTGGTGATCCCTGACCAGCCCCAGGCTGTGCATTTGCTGGAACAGGCGGCTGAAAACGGGCAGCGCCATGCAGCAGAGTTGTTGAGCCGCCTCTATCTGCAGGACGTACATACAACCCGTGATTTTTCCAAGGCGCTGTATTATCATCAGTTTGCGCTGCAGAATTTTTCTGAGGAGGAGTCGTTCGACAGGCATTTGTTGAGTGCGTTGAAGAATGTTGAATGATTTTGGTGTGCTTCGCGCACCGTTACGACGGGGCGGGCTAATTGATCATCGCTTCGTAAAGCAGACTGACATCGACTATATCCTTGACGTTGACCTTCTTCTTTATATACCCCAGCTTAAAGGCATGGTCCATCATTTTCTGCATAAAGCGGGTGTCACGCCTTGCCCACCTTGCCTGCCAGCCCAGCCTCAGCCTTGCCTGTGCGACCACTTTTTCAGCCGAATAGGATTTATCGGCGCTGTTTTTTCCGGAATCGAGGCCGAAGGTCTTGATGATGATATCATCACCCGCGTTGTCACTGGAGTTTAAGAACTTGACTGCCTTAAGATGTGCTTTCAGTACCTTGATCAGTATCCCGCGCTTGTTTTTGATTGCATCGGGAGAGGCCATGATCACATACCAGGGATACCCGGGATATTCCTTGTTCATATCGAAGATCACTTTCGTCTTGCCGCGCAGCAGGTACTGGCTGGTAAAAGGTTCCCAGGAAAACGCGGCAGCGACCTTTTTCTGCTCGATGACCTCTCCCATTTTTGCCGGTAGCGTCGTGACTATGTCGACATCCTTGTCGGGATCGAACTTGGCATTGTCCTTAAGTACTATGCCCCGCAGCAGTACGTCCATGCCGCTGTAGATCCTGACACCGGCAAATTTTTTACCGCGCAGATCTGCGAGTGAATTGATGTCCGAATCTTTGTGCGCGATGACCGCGGCCTGCCCGTAGTTGACCTTGGCGATGATTTTCGTCTTTACGCCGTTGGGGTACCAGCGGTATACAGCGGGTACGCCCATATAGGCAATGTCGATATTACCCTCGGTCATGTCCTTTTTGATCGGCGGACCGCTGGTATAGGTTTTCAACTCGACTTTCAGCCCCTGTTCTTCGAAGTAGTGCTTCTTGTTGGCAACGATCACCGGCACATTTGCCATCGAGTAGATCCAGCCGATACGAACCCGTTGCAGTTTTTTGTCGTTTTTCGCTCCGGATTCTGCTGTGGCTTGGTTCTGCCGTGCCGGGGTGGATGCATACACGCTGAGGAAAAAAACAAAAGTCACCAATGAAACGATAGACAGGGAGTGGAATTTTGCCTTCACTTCAATCCTCCTGATCAGACTGTTACGTATATCCTATGTGACGCCTGTTACTGAACTGATGCAGCGGCCTCAGGGAACCCGGCAGATCCGGACCCTGATGATTCGTTTGTTCAGTTTCAGTAATCACAGGTAAGAATAACCTTGTTAAGCCGAATAATCCATATGCCAGCCGACGTTGTATAGAGTTGCGCCATAGATTCCCCGGGAATTTCATGGACATCACCTGCAGGCGGCAGGTCTTGTCACAGGCAGTGGCTGCTAACATGATTCCTTGACAATTTAGGACGATCGTCTTATTATGTAAATTAAGTCAGACGTCTGTCATAATTTTTTCAGTGCCTGTCAGGAGGTGTATCATGTCCGTTCCCAACGAAGAAATGTCGTTTCTCCCCGCTCACCTGCAGCCGGATGCGATGGATGCTTGGCTGGATAAAAAACTCGATGAAAAACTTGCGCAGCGCGACGCAGAAAAAATACCGTCACTGGCTATTATTGCGACCAAAGGGACGTTGGACATGGCTTATCCGCCGTTTATTCTTGGTTCGACTGCCACTGCACTGGGCTGGGATGTGTCGATTTTTTTTACCTTCTATGGTCTGGAACTGCTCAAAAAAGACCTGCGTCTTGGTATTTCACCCTTGGGTAACCCGGCGATGCCGATGAAGATGCCGTTCGGTCCCGGCTGGTTCAAGGCAATCAACTGGAATATTCCCAATGCCGTACAGGGCTTGGTGCCCGGGTTCGAGGGTT
>JALUUZ010000092.1 GCA_027021095.1 Gammaproteobacteria bacterium | reverse complement strand
TACTGATCTGCCCCAGCCTGTCTGTGACGCTCCAGCCGATGATAGCCTGCGCTGAACTTAGATAAGACCGCCTGCTATTGCGACGCCATCTCTGCACAAACCGGTCACGCAGCGTCTGTTGTGCCGCATCGGGAAACAGCCTGTGGCTCAGCAGCCTGCCCACCACGTTGATGCCAAACAGGCAGAGTAAGCTTTTACGCAGGATAATCTCGAATCTTGCACCAAATCCACGCGGTACGAATTCCGGCGTGGCGTTGACTATGACCATGCTTCTCAACAACGCCGGCTTGTCTGCGGCAATCTGAAACCCCACCATTGCGCCGAGCGACAACCCGACCAGGTGCACTGGAGCAATACCAAGATGCTGCAGCAGCTGCTCCACATCACTGGCAAACAGTTTCATCGTATACCGGCCCGGTGGCTTGTCCGAGTCGCCATGCCCACGCAGATCCAGCCGCACCACCTGCCACGACCTGTCGAAGAAAGGAACCTGGTACTCCCAATCCAACAGACTGGATCCCAGACCGTGCAGAAACAACACCGGATCCCCCTGACCGGAAACCTGGTAATGGATATTGATGTCATTGATCTTGGCTAACGGCATAACGATGCAGGACCCCCGGTGCCTTGTACGTACCCCACAACACACCCAAACAGGTACTGCATGACGAAATGATTTCGGCACGCACGGCACCTACCTCAATCTTGCACGCACATCGGCGAGCACCGCAGAATGTTCTTTGACTGCAATTGATTCGGTATACTGGCCATACATTGATCCTGGTGCGCATGGCGCAGCTTATCGGCCGGTTATTTTCTCTCTCCACAACAGGGCCTTCTGCTGCCGATCCAGGCTTGCCATCGCCGGGCTGGTCGATGGCAATACGATCAACACGGTCTCGTCGAAACGCTCCCGCAGCTGCTGGCTGTTTTTCAACACCCGTGTACGAAACAGCTGGAAAGCCTTCTGTCCGTTGAAACAGATCCGCTCGATTTCTCTGTGCGCCGAAAAAAAACCATCGAAATCGTTGGCCACCGCGTCTTTGATATTACTGTCAAGACTGCCACGGCGCTGACAATACTTCAAGACATCCCATAACGCGATCCCGCTTTCCACCAGCTTCCGCAATCGCAACGGGTAGGCAAGCCCGGGGGCCGCACCAAACAGCTCCCCCATGATAAACCAGAATGCATTATGCGGGTGTGCATAATATTGCTGCCGGCGCAGGGATTCCGCGCCCGGCATCGAACCCAGGATCAGCAGCCGGGCATCCGCTTCGGCAACCGGTGGAAAACTCCGCAGCCTAGTCCGCATTGCTCACCACCGTTCGTCGCGAGACGGTGCAAGGGTGTGGCCTAGGTGGTGAGCAATGCGGGCTAGCCGAACTGTGATTGCTCATGACTGACGTGGTTTCAGGTCATGATGGCGGCTGACCAGGCGGTCCAGGAAAAGCAAGCCGTCCAGATGATCCACCTCGTGCTGCACTGCACGTGCCTCGTAGCCCTGCATCTGGTACTGCTGCGTACCACCGTGAATATCCTGTGCCTGCAGCGTGATGTGCTCGGCACGAATAACCGTACCGATAAAATCCGGCACGGACAGACAACCCTCCCGGCCCTTGACCATCCCTTTCCAGCGTTGTATCTCCGGATTGACCAACACCAGCCTGCCATGGTTCGGTATCCCGGGCCGTGACGAAACGTCGACGATCACGACCCGCAGCAAGACACCGACCTGCGGTGCGGCGATACCGACTCCGCCAGGACCCGCGCGCATGGTCTGTTCCAGGTCTTCGGCCAGACGGGCCAGGCTGCTGTCGAATTCTGTGACCGGCGCAGCAACCTGTTTCAACAGCGGGTCAGGGTAGGTCAATACGTCAAGGATTGCCATGTACAGAACCAGTCTCAGCCGATCATGGTTTGCAACGGATCGATATGGATTTCCAAGTCATCCAGGTCATCGACCGCCTCGCGCAGGGCTTCGACTCCCTGCGCCGCATGGCCGCTGATTTCCATCACGAACACAGGTTTTTCTTCGGTCCCGGCGACGTCGGTATGCAACGCCAGGATATGCAGGCCTGCCTGTGCCAGACGCTCGGTTGCGCTGGCCACGATCCCGGCGCGGTCCGCACCATACAGGCTGATACTGACATCCGCTTGCAGGTGGGCATGCAACCGGCCTTCGATCACGTCGACATGCTCCTTGAGTCCAAAGCGCGCCGCCACGGGGGTCACGATCGACAACAGGTCCTCGGCACTGCCTGCGTAGTCGACCATCATCATGATCGTAAAATTCGCGCCCAGGCGCTGCATCGCCGCTTCGCCGAGGTTGGCATTGTTCTTATATAGTACCGCTGAAACAGCGGCTACGATGCCCGGCTGATCCTTGCCCACCAAAGTCAACATCTGCCAGTGCGCCATCTTCCAACTCCCGTACAAACGCTCCCGCCAGCCGCGGGATCTCTACCATAACCATGCCGCGCCACGTACTCCACTGGAATCCCCGTAGCCGGCCTTGACAATTTCAGTATAGACACAGTCCGAAAACACATAGTCCTGCAGCAACACGGGCAGGCTCGTGTACAGGCGCTCGATGTTAGACACACCACCACCGAGCACGATCACCTGCGGATCGAGAATATTGATCACCAGCGCCAGGGCACGCGCCAACCGCCGTTCATAACGTGCCAGCGTCTGCTCCGCCGCCGCCACATGGCGTTGTGCCTGCGCGTCGATCTGCATACACTCCAGCTGCTGGCCGGCAAGCCGTTGGTGATCTCTCTCCAGGCCGGGACCGGACAGAAAGGTTTCGATACAACCCCGCTTGCCGCAATAACACGCCGGCCCTGGCAGTTCGTCCTGTTCCGGCCAAGGCAGTGGATTATGCCCCCACTCCCCGGCGATTGCATTTGGGCCACAAAGCAGCTTGCGGTCGACGACGATGCCGCCACCCACTCCCGTGCCAAGAATCACCCCGAATACTGTAGCGGCGCCGCTGGCGACACCATCCACTGCTTCGGACAAAGCCAGGCAGTCAGCGTCATTGGCCATCCTGATCTCTCGTGCCAGGACCTGCTGCAGATCCTGCCTGAACGGCCTGCCGTTGAGACAGACAGAATTGGAATTGCGCAGCAAACCGGTTGCAGGTGAAATCGCTCCCGGTGTCGCGATGCCCACCGTTGCCGTGCAACCAAGTGCTGACTCGGTCTCCTGCACCAGGTTCGCTATCGCCTGCAATGTTGCCTGGTAGCGCAATGCATCGGAGTCCTGCTGCGGGGTCGCGATACGCCGCCGCAGCGTAATCCGGCCCTGTTCGTCCAGTGCCGCAATCTCTATTTTCGTACCGCCCAGATCGATACCGATTCGCATTGCGTCGAACCGCTGTCAACCAACCCAGACCGCCAGCACCAGTGTCGCGAAGATCACACACCAGATCAGCAGCGCGCGGACCACCAGCGCCCGCGCTGCCTTGACTGCATTGGCACTGCTGACCGCCAGCCTAGGCTGCTCCTGTTCATCGCCGCCGGCCTCATGCACCACCCCGATCTCGTAACGCTGTAAATGCATCGCCCCGAGGCCGACATTTTCCAGTATCCGCTCGTTACTGCCACAAAGATCACCG
>JALUUZ010000091.1 GCA_027021095.1 Gammaproteobacteria bacterium | reverse complement strand
CCTGCTCCAGGAACTCCCTGAATCCCCTGTACTCCAGTTCACCTACGGAACTGGAAGCGGCGTCAGTCTTTCTTTTTGGCTCTAGCATCTTTTCGCTCTATCCTGATTGTTCACTCTGAAGTAATGATCCCGGTGCCACGACCCCAGAAACACCTCGTTATGTCAAACTCTGCAGATCGTGCATCGCACCAAACACGCCGGTTGCCAGTTCATCGGCATCGAACTTGGCGATAAAGTTATTCGCGCCGACCTGCTCGACCATGTTTTTATTGAATACACCGCTCAATGAAGAATGCAGCAACACATACAGGTCACTCAGATTGCTGTCTTTCCTGATCTCAGTCGTCAGTGTATAGCCATCCATTTCCGGCATCTCCACATCCGAGATCACCATCGCAATTTCCTGCTTGAGACAGCCTTTCTCCGCATAGTCCTGCAGGATCCGCAAACCTTCGGCGCCATTGCTCGCCATTTCGCACTCGACATTGATCTGGTCCAGCACGCGTTTTATCTGCTTACGGGCGATCGCCGAATCGTCCACCACCAGGACCTTACGAACTTTTTCTTCGCTTCCCTGCTCCGAAGTACTGATTTCCTCTTCCTTGACTTTGTCCGACACGGTGATCTCCTGGCCGGTGATTTCCGACAGGATTTTCTCGACATCGAGCAACTCGACCAGGCTTTCGTCGATACGGGTCACTGCGGTCAGGTAACTGACATTCCCCGCACCGTTGGGGGGCGGTAGAATCTTCTCCCAGTTGACATTGACTATCCGGTCGACCGACCTGACCAAAAAACCCTGCACCAGGCGATTGTATTCGGTAATGATGACAAAACTTCCACTGCTGTCAGTGATCGGTGGTTTGCCGACCGCCATCGCCAGGTCGACCACGGAAATCGTTTTACCACGCATATTCGCCACACCGCAGACTGTCGGGTGGGAATTCGGTATCTTGGTCAGTTGCGGGCAGTGAATGACTTCCTGCACCTTGAATACATTGATTCCAAAAAGCTGCTTTTCATCGAGCTTGAACAGCAACAGCTCCAGGCGGTTATGTCCTGCCAGCCTGGTGCGTTGATCTACACTATCTAATATCCCCGCCATTGACTACGGCCCTCATTGGTAGACTTTTCCTTGATACACGACGTACCTTATAAGCACGTATCGGCACATTGCTACCGGGCTTGAATCCGGGGTGGCCTGCTAGTTGCATAGACGGGTTCTATGAACAACACGACACAAAAGAAGAAAACCCGACGATTTACCAGTGATCTATCGTTACTGTTCTTTATACTGTTGTTGGCGGCCACGGCAGGCCCAGGCCTGGCACAGCAGCAGACCCGCTACCACTCACACGAAGCGATCCGCGGCGCGGTAGCCAAATTCCTTAACGACTACGCGAAAAAGAAGCACACCGGCGAATTCAAGGTCGTTACCGGCAGGCTGGACCCACGGCTCTTCGTCCGCCGCTGCACCCTGCCGCTCGAGACCTCGATCAACCAGGCAACCCAACATTCAGGCCACGTCACGGTACGCGTCAGCTGTCATGGGCAGGCAGGCTGGAAAATCTACGTACCCAGCAAGATCGTCTACTACCAGCAGGTCCTGGCGGTACGCCGGACCCTGACACGCGGCACACCGATCCAGGCACGCGACCTGTACAAAGTCAGGCATGTGCTCAACAACCTGGGCTATGGCTACTACACCGATCCCAAACAGATCACCGGCAAGATCGCCAGCCGCTATATCATCGCGAATTCCATTCTTACCCCGCACATGCTGTCAGACCCGATCCTGGTCCGCCGAGGCCAATCCGTCGTGCTCGAGGCTGAAGTCGGTGGTGTCACGGTCAGAATGACCGGCAAGGCGCTGGTGTCCGGCAGTCTCGGCAAACTGATCAAAGTACGCAACCTGTCCTCGCAGCGTATCATCGAGGGGACCGTCACCAAGCAGGGGACGGTCAAAGTCAATTGATCAAAAACCGGGCAAGCTTCTTGCAGCAGTGTAACAAGAGTACTCTTGGCGCTGCACAGGGCCCGCGAATAGTAATCCGCAAAATCAATTGTTTGCGTGATCGAACACGGCAACCTGTCAAGGTTGCCGACTCCCCTGCGACAGGGTTTTGCTGACAACAGCCTTGCCGGGAGCGGAAATTTGACACCAGTGATGCCTGCTCCCTATGATACCGGGATACAAGCCCACTGAATGAAACAGTGCACATTCCCGGCACCTGGCAGGGTCAAGAAACGACACAGACGGCCGCTAATAGAACTAGCGCCACTTTATCTGTAAAGGAGAAAGTATGGCCAACGAGATCAATGGTTTACCCGGTCCGGGCTTGCACGATACACAGGGCACGCGCAAGACGGAAAAACAGGCCGAACCCGGTAACAAGCCCGATACTTCCGAACCCGGCAAACAGGTTACGACCGATTCGGTCGAACTGACCGACAATGCCAAACTGCTGCACAAGCTTGCAGACGGTATCGATGAGGTTCCTGCTGTGGACAATGACAAGGTCAATGCCATCAAACAGGCCATCGCGAACGGCGAATACAAGGTCGATTCCGAGCAGGTTGCGAAAAAACTCGCCCAGTTCGAATCCCTGCTGCCATAATCCATCATGCAGACCGACCTTTCAGACCTGCACCGGCAACTGGAACGACTCGCGGCCAGTCACGACTCCAGTCTTGACTCGCTGCTTGCCTTGCTCGAAGCGGAAAAAGACTGCATGCATACGGATGCAGCCAGGCTCAATGCGATCACCGCTGACAAGCAGCCCTATATTGCGCAGCTGGAACGGCTGGGCGGCGAACTCAACCAGCTGCTGAGCGATGCGGGATTCAGCGCAGACGCGGCCGGGCTCGATGCCTGCCTGCAGAATGCGCCGGCCAAGCTGGTGCAAGAGTGGGATGCCTTGCGTGAAAAGATAAAACACTGCCAGGAGATCAATGTACGTAACGGCGCACTGGTGGAACTCAGCCGTCAACGTGCCAGGCAGTTACTGTCGATTCTGCTGGGCGATCAACCCGGCACCAGCACCTACGACAAGGAAGGGAAAAGCAACCACAGGCCGGGCAGCGGCTCGATGTCATTCAAAGCCTGACCCGGTGATCTCGTCTGCAAAATAATAATTTCGTGCTGACTTCTTGGCATGGTACATGGCCCGGTCGGCCTGGCGCAGCAACTGCTGAATCGTATCACCGTGATCAGGGCAGATCGCAATCCCGATACTGGCGCCGATGACCGGCAACTGTCCTGTTCGGCTGCTCGCCTCTTCGACCGCATGACAAAGCTTGTCGGCGATTGCCGACAGATCCGCTCTACTTGTCGTGTACTCGACGATGACCGCGAACTCATCGCCGCCAAGGCGTGCGACCGTGTCTGTTTCACGTACCGTATCGCGCAGTGCCGCAGCGACCGCCGCAAGCACCCGGTCGCCATTGGCGTGGCCGTGCAGGTCATTGACTTCCTTGAACCTGTCCAGGTCGATATACAAAAGCGAGAACCCCCGTTGATACCGCCGCATACGTGCCATGGCTGATTCCAGCCGGTCCTGGAACAACACGCGGTTGGCGAGCTTCGTCAACATATCATGCTGTGCCATAAACGCATAGCGTTCACTCAGTTCC
>JALUUZ010000090.1 GCA_027021095.1 Gammaproteobacteria bacterium | reverse complement strand
GGTACCAACCAGCCCGAACACGATCGCCGGAATCGCCAGCTCGAGCCGTGCCGTGCGCTCGACGATCACCGCGTTGTTGCCGCTCAGTTCGAGCAACGAACGGCCCATGCGCTGCGCCACCCACTCGCCGACCTGCCGTCCGACCCGGCTCGACCCGGTAAAGGAGATCAAAGGCAGGCGCCTGTCTTTGACAAACGTTTCGACCAGCGCGTTGTCCTGCGGTATCAGCAGGGTAAAAATGCCGTCATAGCCGCACTCATGCATTACCTGGTTACAGAGCCGCTGTACTGCGATGGCACTCAGCGGTGCCTTGGGTGATGGTTTCCAGACCACGGTATTGCCGGCAATCGCGGCGATAAAGGCGTTCCAGGCCCAAACGGCGACCGGAAAATTAAACGCCGAAATCACCCCGACCGGACCCAGTGGATGCCACTGTTCATACATCCGGTGCTGAGGCCGTTCTGAATGCATGGTCTTGCCATAGAGCATACGTGACTGACCAACCGCAAAATCGGCGATATCGATCATCTCCTGTACCTCGCCATCCCCTTCCTGCTTCAACTTGCCCGTTTCCATGGTCACCAGCGAACCCAATGCGTCCTTGTGCTCGCGCAACCTGTCACCGATCAGCCGCACCACCTCACCGCGCTTTGGCGCCGGCACACTGCGCCACCTGTGCCAGGCCGCCAGGCTGGCCTGCATCACCTTGTGATAGTCTTCCTGCGTGCTCGAAAACACTTCGGCGATCACCGCATCAGTCACCGGGTTCAAGCTCTGTATACGCGGCTGACCATGCTCCTCTGACCAGTGCGACACACCGAAACAGGTTCCAGGATTGAGCGCTTCCAGGCCCAGCTGTTCCAATAGCCTGCCAACACCGGCATCAGATTGTCTCAAGGTCATCGCCATCGCCACTCCTCACTCTGCATAGTAACGGCCATACTGATTGGCCAATATCTCCTCATGCGACAGGTCCTCCTGCCGGACAAGCCCGGAGAACCGTCCTGGGTCATTCAGCACCTGGTCCACCACCGCACAGATTCCGGCGGCCGTCGTGACCTGGATCGCCGACCACTCGATCCCTTCAATGACACGCGGATAGATTTTCTTGACGTAGTTTTCTTCAAACAGATCGCCTTCACGGATACCGGACACCGCCACGTAGATCACCACCACGTCCTGCTTGGTCTTCGGCACCGCGTTTTCCAGAATCCGGTTCAACGTCTCACGGTCTTCATTCAATTTAAGATCGTACATCAGCAATTTGATCTTTTTACAGTGCCCGGGATAACGCAGCGTCTTGTAGTTCATGGTTTCAACCCGCCCGGCATAGGTCTCCGCCAGTGATCCCAGGCCTCCTGACGTATTGAACGCCTCGTACAGCAGACCGTCGATGGTAATGGTTTCGTAGCCTTCCAGCGGCAGCAAGGTGGTCATGACTCCAGACTCGATCCCATAGCACAGATTGCCGTATTCATTGATCAGCCCGTCGGTGGACCAGGTCAACGAATACTTCAGCACATTGTTCGGATTGACCGGCAAAGCCCCGACCCGCATCTTGACGGTTTTGACCTCGTCGAACTTACCGATCAGCGAGTTGGTCACGATACTGATATAACCCGGCGCCAGTCCACATTGCGGCACGAACGCCTGCGTGGCGCCAGCGCTTATCTTCGCCACGTGCCGGGTCACCTCGACATCCTCGGTCAGGTCGAAATAATTGGCCCCGGTCTGCAACGCGATGTCTGCAACCAATTTGTTACAATGATACGGCAGACTCGACAGCAGGGTCGTAAGCTGCTCGGCCTGCACATATTTTTTCAATGCCACGGGATCTTCGGCATTCAGCTCGACCAGTTTGACACGTCCACGCAGCACATCGGCAACCGGCGCAGGTATCGCATCAAGTGATTTGTCGGCCAGGTGCACCTGGTAACTGCGGTCCTGTGACAACAGGCACGCGATCAACGAACCGATTTTCCCACTGCCCAAGATCAACAGGTTTTTCGCCGGATCAGTCACTGACTCTGTATTCCTCTCATCATTGAACTATACTTGTGAATATCGATATCCGGTAATTATAGTATAGAATCTGAAGGCAGCTTTTCGGTCTCACTATGACAGCGCAACCGCACCAGGATCCCGGCCAGTTCGCCCGTGAATTCGTAACACGGCTGACACAAACGTATCCACAGATCCTTGCCGATCCACAGAATCCACAGCGTGCACTGATAAAAAAAACCGCAAACGAGTTTGCGTCGTTCGATTTTACCCCGGTCATCATGCAAGCCGAGGCGGTCAGCGCCCGCCAGTTTTTCAATGGTGTCACGTCGATCCAGGAACTTCTGGACGCATACCGTACAGCACGGGAGTCAGCGGTTTTCGAACAGGACATAGACGCGGCAATGGAACATGTACACCCCTATGCCAACTACTTTCTCGACCGTCTTTTCGCCACTGCGAAACAGCACTACACTGACCAGGATGCGGTACTGATCGCTGACTGGGTCGCCGAGCTCGACTGCTATGTCGCAGTCAAGGCAGTTGAATCCCTGCTCAACAGCAAGGCAGACCTCAAGTTACTGTCGATCGCGGCCGCCAATCACTGGCAGGTGCACTTCGATCACTTGGCGATTCGCTGTGGAACACAGAAATACCGGGATGCCGAGCGTGTCGTCGAGATGCTGGTCCACGAACATCACTACACCGCACCACAACTGGCAGATGAAGCCTACTACCGGTTCAGCGACGGCTGGAATGCCTATGTGCTTTTCAAGATGTTGAAAAACGGCCAGGTACTGCGGTTGTTTATCGATCAATCGGATGCTGATGACAAGCAGCAGATCATCCAGCACTGGAACAGAGTCTATGGTTACACGGCGCACCACCTGGCGATACGCGCCACCACACTGGAAAACGGTGTACGTACGGCTGTGCCACTGACCTATCTCATCGACCGCCTTGCTGAGAGCGGCATCGAATCACTGGCCCCGACCGGGCTGTATACCTGCGGCCTGCTCGAACAGGTATTTACCCGGCCGGAGAAAAATACCGAAATTCCTGCCGAGCTCAAAAATGAAATCGCCTCTTACAGTCCGACACTGAATAAAGTAATCGAAAACGGTAAACTGCTCGAGGTCGTCTCCCGGAGTGAGATCGACGAAACACTCAAACCCGCCTGGTTCCGGTTACACGGCCTTGACTATGATCCCCGAAACCCGCTTCATTCAGCGCCGCTGTATCCCTATTTTCTACCGGCCCAGGCCGCACATGTCATTCACACCTCGGTACAGACTCAATAGTAGGTGCGTTGTACGCACCGCCACTACGACAGATCGCATCACTCTCAGATGCTTTTACACGCTGGCTCGCCGACCGAGCGAAAGCCAGCCAGGGCGTGCCATTGCGCCGTCGCAGTAGAAGGGTGGTGAGAAAGCCTGCACCACACTTTTGTATAAATTTCATGCACTCACACAGGATTCAAGGCTGTTCAGCATCCGCTGGTTTTGACATCCACGCAGGAGTTACCGACAATAGACGGCGAATTCAGAACACAGGACCCCAGGATGCACGACCGTCAGCCCCCGTTGTTGTCCGCCAATGACTTGCAACTGTTCTACGAAGTCATCGAATCGAG
>JALUUZ010000089.1 GCA_027021095.1 Gammaproteobacteria bacterium | reverse complement strand
CCGGCTCGCCGACAGAGCGAAAGCCAGCCAGGCCGTGCCATGGCGCCGTCGCAGTAGAAGGGTGGTGAGAAATGCGGGCTAGCTCGAAACGCCGTAAAACGGCGCTTCGAGTCAATGTCTGCGTTCGCCGCCGGTCAACCTGTGCTCTGTTCGTGCCAGTTGCCGTTGGCGTCTCTGCAGGCGCGGCCACGAATCACTTGGCGCTTGCCATCGACCACTGCCTCGGTCCTGTACTCCCGGCACGGCATACGCGTATTGGAATGTGTATAAGTGCGTATCGGCGTCACCCGGTACGAATTACCGGTATCAGGGTTGGTCCAAGCAGTCGTCTGGTTGATCCGATTGTGTTCCAACGCGTGCATCGCCCGTTCGCGGTCCCTTTTATCCATCGACTTGCCGATCGCTCCACCGATCAGGTTGCCGACAATGCCGCCAACGATCGCACCAGCCAGTGGATTCTTGTCGTTCGCTGCCGCTCCCACGATAGCACCGAGAAACGTCCCCATCGTACGGCCCTGCCCCTCCTTGGTGCCGTCCGTCGCACAACCTGACAACGCCACCGCCACAGGAACGAGTACAATCACCGCCATGCGGCGTAGTTTACTACTTATTGACATATTTACCTCCGGAATAACGACCATCGATACACCGGGCTTCGCCCGGTCATAAATACCATTAATGTTTACTGAGCCTGTATATCAGCCTGCCGGACGGTTCTTCCGGAACCGCAGTCCCCTCCCAGCACACCAATGATTATAACAGAACGGTGTTATACCAGCAGCACACACGGCTCAAGGACTGGCCCGCCCTTTCCGTCACCGTCCCACCTGGAATTCAAAAATCTAAAAAAAGCAAATTACTTTTTCTTTTTCCTGCCGGAATTCTCCTTGTTCTTCTGACTGTCCTTTTCCTTAGTATAGTAGACACCAGGTATCCAGGATTTCTTGATGATCGCGGTCGATTCATAGTCTTCCTCTTCGTATTCGACGAATACAAAGATCGTCACGCCGACGCGGATCATGTCGTTGTTGAGAAGCTTCTTACGTGTAATCTTGCGATTGTTGACATAGGTGTGGTTGGTGCTGTTGAGATCCTCGATAAAATATTCCGGACCGTTGACCGAATCTTCCGACTCAACGGTTTCTATGACCAGGTGCGCCTTGCTGACCAGCGTGTCATCGATGCAGATATCATTGTCCTTATGGCGTCCCAGGGTCACTTTCGGCTTGTCGATTGGAAACTGGATGGTGGTCCCGCCTTTCTTGTTGATTAAATAAGCCATTGATTCGCCTTTCTAGTCTGTCGCGTTTTTATCTGTGCAAGTTTTACCATTGTAGTTTAATTCCAAAATACATATAGGTGGATTCCTTTTGATTGGCCTTGATATTCGGTGAACGCGTATCCACGCCGATAAAATATTTTTTATGCTTGGAAGAGTCTTCGCGGTCGATGCCCAATCCACGCTGGTGAAAGGTGATGCTGGTTTTCTTGCCATCCTTCTTGAGTTTATAACCAATGCCAACCCGGCTGCTTCCCGTGTACTTGGTATAACGTTGTACTCCATAGCGACCACCGGTCTTGGTGGTCTTTGAAAACTTCTTGTCGAGCCTGCGCTTGAACGCCTTCAGTTTTTGCTTTCTGGTCAGCGGCGCCTGTTTTTTCGGCTTTTTATACAGCCCGATGTCCGGTTGAAAATCAAACCCATAAGTCTTGGTAAAATCGGGTAACTGCAAACTGCCTGTGTTTTCATAATCGCTGTAAAAAAGCTCGCTGTCACCGTTGACTCCGCCTGCCGGCACCTTTTTCCTCGCCGCGGTGTTTTGTTTCTTGCCGTTGTCTGCACCTGGTGCAGATTGGCGTCCCTGTGCAGACGCCTGCTTGCCTGTCTTGCCAGGCTTGTCGGCCACCGCAGGCTTGCCGGCGTCCTGTCGTCCGTTTGACACTGTTCCGGTGTTGGACAATGCCTGCTCGAGGTCATGCGGCAGTTCAGAATTGATGCCAATATACTGCATCCACTTGTCGGACTCGTCCTGCCTGCGCTTGCTTGTTCGCCGCGACCGTTTACGGCGCAGGCGTTTCCTGCTGTAACGCCGGTTCCAGCGCCGCTTTGCCCTGAGTCTGCGTTTCTGTGCATTCCGGTAACGTACACGTAATTTCCTGCGTTTCTTCTGTGCCGCCCGCCGTGCCAGGCGTTGACGCTTGACACGCTGCCTGTCCTCACGCTGTGGAGACTGCCTCGCTGCAGTCAATGCCGTGACCGCTGTTGATCCCGCCGACACCGGGATCACGGCCGCCAATGCCGACAGACAAGTCAACAGCACCATGCCTGCGATCAAACCAGGCTTGCTGCCGCCGGATTTCTGCATGCCAATGACCATAATCCAAGCCGTTTTTTCTATCGTTTTATCAGCGATTATATCCATCTACACTCAGGAACCGTACAGTCTTCCTGTTTCTAATTATAGGTACCAGCGAATCGTTATTAAACCGCAATCTAACCACACACACTTCCAAGTACTGACGGGGCTACATGGATGCTTACGTAACTAATTGATTTAAATACGAACGGTGGTAAGAAAGACGGACTAAGGTGTTCGCTGCTGAAAAAACAACGCAAAATAATTGCTGGTTGTTTGTTCAGCCAACCGCGCCAGGGACCATCCCCGCACCGCTGCCAGGCATTCCGCAACATAGTGCAGGTTGCCCGGATGGTTCTGCTTTCCCCGGCAGGGGACAGGCGCCAGGTACGGTGAATCGGTCTCGATCAGCAAACGCGCCGACGGAATTTCACGCGCGACCGCACGCAGCGCGTCGGCATTGCGGAAAGTCACGATACCGGAAAACGAGACGTAAAAATTCATCGCCAGTGCCTGCTCCGCAACGGCCATGTCTTCGGCAAAACAGTGCATCACCCCACCGATTTTTTCAGCCTCCATTTCCCGCAGGATGCGCAAGGTGTCTTTACTGGCTTCCCGTGTATGCACGATCACCGGCTTGTTTGCCTGTTGTGCCGCCTGCAGGTGCCTGCGAAAGGACTCCTGTTGTTGTACACGGTCTCGGCCATAGTGGTAGTCGAGCCCGGTTTCGCCGATCGCAACGACCCGCTCATCGTCGGCCAGCCTGAGCAGTTGCGCTACACTAGCCGGCTCCTCGCCATCTTCCAGCGGATGTTGACCGACCGAGACAGCGATGTGATCGTGCGGCTCGACCAGGCGGCGCATCGCCGGGTAGGACTGCATGCTGATCGACACACACAGCATATGCGCGACACATTGTGCCCTGGCATGATCGAGCATCGAGACAAAGCTGTTTTCAAACTGTGATAGATCCACACAGTCGAGATGACAATGGGAATCAGCCAGGCTGAGCTGCATGGTTACATCGTATGTGTCGGGCGCTCCGCCTTCAAGGCGCCGGCGAGATAGGTCTCGATCTTACCCCTGGCGACGCCACCATCCTGTTCGTTGAACTGCACCCCTATTCCAGCCGCGCGGTTACCCTGGGCGCCCTTGGGTGTGATCCAGACGATTTTTCCGGCAACAGGAATCTTTTCCGTCTCCTCCATCAGGGTCAGCAGCATAAAGACCTCGTCACCGATGTTATAGCCCTTCGGTGTCGGAATAAACAGTCCACCGTTTTTTACAAAAGGCATATACGCTG
>JALUUZ010000088.1 GCA_027021095.1 Gammaproteobacteria bacterium | reverse complement strand
AGAACCGTTGTCGGCGTAGAAGCAGCGGTCCAGGCCTGCCGGGGTGATCGACACCAGGCGTTCAGACAGTGTCACGACAGGTTCGTGGGTAAAACCAGCCAGAATCACGTGCTCCAGGCGGCCGAGTTGCTGTTCGATTGCGCGGCTGATCGCCGGGTTACAGTGTCCGAACAGGTTGACCCACCAGGAACTGATCGCATCGAGATAGCGTTTACCGTCGTAGTCTTCGAGATAGACACCGTGGCCGCTTTTGATCGGGATCAGCGGCAGCCATTCGTGGTCTTTCATCTGTGTGCAGGGATGCCAGACTACGGACAGATCGCGTGTCTTGAGTTCGCTGTTGATCATCGTCGCTACCTGTTGCGGGCTAATGCAGCAGGCTTGCCAGTTTGCGGCGGTAGGTGTTGACCAGTTCACCCTCGTTGCCGAGCAGGGCAAAGAGGTCGATCAATGTTTTCTTTGCAATGCCGTCGCTGTAGCCGGGATCCTGTTTCAGCAACCGTAACAACAGTTCCATCGCCGCCGCGTAGTCTTCCGCGCATGCCTTGTGGAGACTGAGCAGATAAAGTGCCTGTGATGCGCGAGGGTTGGCCTGCAGTGTTTCTTCGAGTGCCGCCTCGGGTGGTGCGTTTTCGGTGTCAGCGACGAGCCGGGTTCGGATCAGCAGTGCAGCGGCTTCCGGTTTCGCTCTGTCTTCTGCGCTCAGCGTGGCCAGCATCTCGGTGGCCTTGTCCAGTTCTTTGCGGTTAAGATAAAACTCGGCCAGGTCGATGGTGATCCTGCTGTTCTCCGGGTCTTCGCGGTGAGCCGCCAGCAGCAGTTCCAGGCCTTGTTCTTCCTGGCCGGCGGCGATCAGCTGCCGGGCCTGGTGCCAGACCCGGTCCGATTCCTTGTCGATATGGCGGTCGAGCATCTCGCGAATGACGGGTTCCGGCTGTGCGCCCATGAATTCATCGACCATCGCGCCGTCTTTGAAAAACTTGACGGTCGGCAGGCTGCGGACCTGGAAGTGCTGGGCCAGTGCCTGTTGCTCGTCACTGTTGATTTTCGCAAGCAGGAACTTGCCAGCGTATTCCTGTGCCAGTTTTTCCAGGACCGGGATCAGTGACTGGCACGGGCCGCACCAGGAGGCCCAGAAGTCCGCGAGTACGAGCTGTTTGCTCGAGCGGTCGAGTACCTGCTGCTGAAAATTTTCCGCGGTGACGGTGACTATGTGGGTTGTATCGTTCATTGTCGGTAGCCTAGTGTACTACGCCCGCTGATAGCGTGACAATTCCAGCCGCTGCCACAGCGCGGAGACTGCATCTGCCTGATTCATCGTGTAAAAGTGCAGCCCGGGGCAGCCATGGTGCAGCAGGGTCTCACACATGGCGGCGACGACGTCCTCGCCGAAGGCACGCAGTGACACGGTGTCGTCTGCATAGGCCTGCAGGCGTTTGCGGATCCAGCGTGGGATTTCAGCACCGCACATGTCGGAAAAGCGGCTCAACTGGATGTAGTTGGTGATCGGCATGATCCCGGGTACGATCGGTGCGTCGACCCCGATCTTGTGACAGTCATCGATAAAGCGAAAGTAGGCGTCGGTGTTATAGAAATACTGTGTGATGCCGCCATTGGCCCCGGCATCGATCTTGCGCTTGAAGTTCTCGATGTCGGCGTCAGGCGAAAGCGCCTGGGGATGAAATTCAGGGTAGGCGGCAGCTTCGATATAGAAATGGTCGCCTGTCTCCCGGCGGATAAATTCGATCAGTTCGCTGGCGTACCGGAACTCGCCGGCCGACTGCATTCCAGAGGGCATATCGCCGCGTAGCGCGACAAGCCGGTTGATCCCGGCGTCACGGTAGCGGTTCAACAGCGCGAGAACATTTTCCCGGGTGGAGCCGATACAGGACAGGTGGGGTGCAGCCTGGTGGCCACTGCGTTGAATCTCGGTCACCGTATCGTAGGTGCCCTGCTGGGTGCTGCCGCCGGCGCCAAAGGTCACGGAAAAATAATACGGCTTGAACCTGCCCAGTGTTTTCAGGGTGGTGCGGAACTTTTCTTTTCCCTTGTCCGTTTTCGGCGGGAAAAACTCAAAGCTGAAGTATCTCGTTTTTTCGGTCATTGGTATTCGTCGGTGTCAGGTGAACTGCGCGGGCTGACAGCGCAGCCCGCGGCAGTGTGCCGACTCGTGGCTAGTAGCGGTAGATTTCAGGTTTATAGGGTCCGTCGATGTTCAGATTCAGGTAGTCGGCCTGTTTCTGAGTCAGCCTGGTGAGCTTGGCACCGATTTTCTTCAGGTGCAGGCGTGCAACCTTTTCATCCAGGTGTTTCGGCAGGACATAGACCTTGTTTTCATACTTGTCCGGGTTGTTGAACAGTTCGATCTGGGCGATGACCTGGTTGGTAAACGATGCTGACATCACGAAGCTTGGGTGTCCGGTTGCGCAACCGAGATTGACCAGGCGGCCCTCTGCCAGCACGATGATACGTTTGCCGTCAGGAAAGATCACATGATGCACCTGGGGCTTGATCTCCTCCCAAGTGTACTGGCGCAGTGAAGCGATATCGATTTCTGAGTCGAAATGGCCGATATTACAGACGATCGCTTCGTTTTTCATCTTCAGCATGTGCTCGTGGGTGATGACGTCGATGTTGCCGGTGGTGGTGACGAAGATGTCCCCTTCGGAGGCCGCATCGTCCATGTGTACCACGCGGTAGCCTTCCATCGCCGCCTGCAGTGCGCAGATCGGATCGATTTCGGTGACCCAGACGGTCGCGCCCATACCCCGGTAGGCCTGCGCACAGCCTTTGCCGACATCACCGTAACCAAGCACGACGCAGATCTTGCCGGCGACCATGACATCGGTGGCGCGCTTGATGCCGTCGATCAACGATTCACGGCAGCCGTAGAGATTGTCGAACTTGGACTTGGTGACCGAGTCATTGACATTGATCGCCGGCGTCTTGAGTTCACCCTTGTTTGCCATCTCATGCAGCCGGTGCACGCCGGTCGTGGTTTCTTCGGACAGTCCCCTGACGTCCTTGAGCAGCTCGGGGTATTTTTCATGCATCATCAGTGTCAGGTCACCGCCGTCGTCGAGAATCATGTTCGGGCGCCAGCCGTTGGGCCCGAAAATAGTCTGTTCGATACACCAGAGGAACTCCTCTTCGGTTTCACCTTTCCAGGCAAAGACCGGGATGTCCTGGGCGGCGATCGCCGCCGCGGCGTGATCCTGGGTCGAAAAGATATTGCACGAGGACCAGCGAACTTCTGCACCCAGCTCGATCAATGTTTCGATCAAGACCGCCGTCTGGATGGTCATATGCAGGCAGCCGGCGATACGTGCGCCTTTGAGTGGGAACTTCCCTTTGTATTCCTCGCGCAGCGCCATCAGCCCTGGCATTTCCGATTCGGCGATCGAGATTTCTTTCTTGCCCCATTCGGCGAGGCTGATGTCAGCGACTTTGTAGTCCGGACTGAGGTTTTCTACCGGTTGGTTCATGTTCTGTTTCTCCTGTGCATAGATTCAGTTGACTAGTCCAGCTTCCATTTTCAAGGCTTCCGCCTTGTCGGTCTGCTCCCAGCTGAAGCTGCTTTCCGTTCGCCCGAAGTGTCCGTAGGCCGCGGTCTGTTTGTAGATCGGCCGCAGCAGGTCGAGCATGCTGACCATGCCCTTCGGGCGCAGGTCGAAATGTTCGCGGACCAGCTGCACGATCCTTGCTTCATCGATATGTGCCGTACCGAATGTCTCCAGGCTGATCGATGTCGGCTCGGCGACGCCGATTGCATAGGAGACCTGGATCTCGCATTTGTCGGCAAGCCCGGCGGCAACGATGTTCTTCGCCACATAACGGCCGGCGTAGGCGGCGGAGCGGTCGACCTTGGAAGGATCTTTGCCGGAGAAGGCGCCGCCTCCATGACGGGCCATGCCGCCATAGGTATCGACGATGATCTTGCGCCCGGTCAGCCCGCAGTCGCCGACAGGCCCGCCGATCACGAAGCGCCCGGTAGGATTGATATAGACTTTGGTGTCCTTGCTCAGCCACTGTGCGGGCAGCACCTTTTTGATGATTTCCTCCATGACGCCGTCGTAGATATCTTGGTTGGAGACATCGGGATTGTGTTGTGTCGATAACACGACCGCATCGATTCCGACCGGTTTGTTGTCTTCATAACGAAAGGTGACCTGGCTCTTGGCGTCCGGGCGCAGCCACGGCAGCAGGGCCTTCTTGCGGACTTCAGCCTGCTGTTTGACCAGCCTGTGTGCATAGGTGATCGGCGCAGGCATCAGCACGTCTGTCTCGTTGGTCGCATAGCCGAACATCAACCCCTGGTCGCCGGCCCCCTGCTCATGGTCGCTGGATTCATCGACCCCCATCGCGATATCAGGAGACTGTTTGCCGATGCCATTGAGCACGGCGCAGGATTCCCAGTCGAATCCCATCTCGGAGCTGTTATAGCCGATTTCCTTTACGGTCTGGCGCACGATATCCTCGAGGTCCACCCAGGCGCTGGTCGTGATCTCACCGGCGATCATGACCATGCCGGTTTTGACCAGCGTTTCGCAGGCAACCCGTGCGCCGGGATCATCGGCCAGGATGGCGTCCAGGACCGCGTCGGAAATCTGGTCGGCGACTTTGTCCGGATGCCCTTCCGACACCGACTCGGAGGTAAAGAGAGTTTGGTTTGGCATAAAAATATCTTCCTAATTACAATGGGTTATATCTACCTTGAAACAGACGGATCAAATCCCGCTTATTTTACCTTTTATTGAGTATTATTTCATAACTATCTTGCAAAAAACATGACGTCTGCCGAAGCGTGCTGCAGTGGGTTCATGTTGCGCAATAAAACGATTTTAGTTGTTTCCTGAAACCCTGGCAGGCTAAGATACCGGTTTTCAGCGATGGTAGTGGAGGAAACAATGGTCAGTCTTGAGACCCCTGTGTGTGAGTTCGGTAAACCGGCAATCGAGTTCGACCTGCCGGGTGTGGATGGCAGGCGCTGGACACTGGCAGAGTGCCGCGGAGAGAATGGCCTGCTGGTGATGTTTATTTGTAATCACTGTCCTTATGTCAAGGCGATACGCAGCCGCCTGGTCAGGGATACGCGAGAACTGAAGGAATACGGGATCAACAGTGTGGCGATCATGTCGAATGATGTAGCCAACTACCCTGATGATTCGTTTGCCAATATGCAAAAAATCGCGCAGCAGTACGACTACCCGTTTCCTTATCTGCTGGATGAAACCCAGGAAGTCGCCAAGGCCTATGGGGCTGTCTGCACGCCGGATTTTTTTGGCTACAACGCTGAGTTGCGTTTGCAGTACCGTGGCCGGCTCGATGCCAGCCGCAAGCAGACAGCGGAGAATGCTGAGCGTGATTTGTTCAAGGCGATGGTGCAGATCGCCAGAACCGGCAAGGGGCCGGAACAGCAGATTCCCAGTATGGGTTGCTCGATCAAGTGGAAGGCGCAGCAGTCAGCTTAGCCGTGTTGTGCACGGCAGGATGCGCCGTGTGCTCCTCCGCTGTTGGGCCAGCCCTTAAGAACAGTATTTTTAATTGCCGTATTGGAAATTTTTAGTAAGTAAACGGTTTTTTCCAGTTTTCAAGGACTTAATCTTGTCGTTGGCAAACAGGCCGGCGGCAGTGCCTGCGTTGCCGGCACAGTATTAAAAAAGCATTTGATATGCAAGATGATTTCTATTGCTGAAAAGGATGAAGTAGGCGAGAATAGACGATCCAAAAGAATTCAATATGATAATTTCCGGCTGGCACAGGTTGGTCTCGTAATATTTTCCGATATGAATGATTTACGGAGTTGAAGTGTGTTTCAACCCCGGTAGGGTGTTTATTTGAAGCCTTTTTGGTCCAAGAATGATTGGCGGGCAAGCGGGTGGTTGCCCGGGGCACGACTGTAAGAAGAATTCGACTAATAGATATAGGAGTCTTGATATGCCATCTCGTAGAGAGTTAGCGAATGCGATTCGCGCATTGAGTATGGATGCAGTGCAAAAAGCTAATTCCGGACATCCCGGTGCCCCGATGGGTATGGCTGATATTGCCGAGGTGTTGTGGAACGATTATCTGAAACATAACCCCTCGAACCCCAAGTGGGTAGACCGGGACAGGTTCGTTTTGTCCAATGGGCATGGTTCGATGTTGATTTATTCGCTTCTTCACTTGAGCGGCTACGAACTGCCAATGGAGGAAATCAAGAAGTTCAGGCAATTGCATTCGATGACTCCGGGCCACCCGGAATACGGTTATGCACCCGGCGTCGAGACCACCACGGGCCCGTTGGGGCAGGGGATTACCAATGCCGTGGGGATGGCGATCGCGGAACGGACCTTGGGCGGCCAGTTCAACCGTGACGATTTCAATATCGTCGATCACTATACTTACGTGTTTCTTGGTGACGGCTGCCTGATGGAAGGTATCTCCCATGAGGCCTGCTCACTGGCGGGTACCATGAAACTGGGCAAGCTGATCGCGTTCTATGACGACAACGGCATCTCGATCGACGGTGAAGTGCAAGGCTGGTTTACCGATGACACGCCCAAGCGCTTCGAGGCCTACGGCTGGCATGTGATCCCGAAGGTCGACGGCCATAACGCCGATGAGATCAAGGCGGCGATCGAACAGGCGCGGGCGGAGACCGGCAAGCCGACGCTGATCTGCTGCCAGACAGTGATTGGCTGGGGTTCGCCCAACAAGGAAGGCAAGGAAGAGTGTCACGGCGCCCCGCTGGGCGACGATGAGATCGTTGCGACACGCAAGAAAATCGGTTGGGAATACGACCCGTTCGTGATTCCGCAGGAATATTACGACGGCTGGAATGCGCGCGACAAGGGCGAAAAAAGTGAAAGTGAATGGAAGGCACTGTTTGCTGAATACAAGAAAGCGCACCCGGAGCTGGCCGCAGAATTTGAACGCCGCCTGGGCGGCGAGATGCCGGCCGACTGGGAGGCCAAGGCCAATGAGTTCATCGACTCGGTCGTCAGTGCCGCGGCGTCGATTCCAAGCCGCAAGGCTTCACAAAACACGCTGAACGGTTTTGGTCCCTTGCTGCCGGAACTGTTGGGCGGCTCGGCCGACCTGGCGGGTTCCAACCTGACGATCTGGTCAGGCTCCAAGGATGTCAATGCACCGGGGCATGACGGTAACTACATCTACTACGGTGTGCGTGAGTTCGGCATGTCGGCGATCATGAACGGTATTGCCCTGCACGGTGGATTTATTCCTTACGGTGCAACTTTTCTTATGTTTTCCGAATATGCGCGTAATGCATTGCGGATGGCGGCCTTGATGAAGGTGCCGAGCATTTTCGTCTATACCCATGACTCGATCGGCCTGGGCGAAGACGGCCCGACCCACCAGGCGGTCGAGCAGACTGCGACCCTGCGGATGATTCCAAACATGCATGTCTGGCGCCCCTGTGACGCGGTAGAGTCGGCGGTCGCCTGGAAACAGGCATTGGAGCGCAAAAACGGACCAAGCTGTCTGATCTTTTCGCGTCAGAACCTCGAGCATCAGCAACGTAATGCGGACCAGCTGGCGAATATCGCCCGCGGCGGTTACATACTCAAGGACAGTGACGGCACCCCGGAGGTGATCGTCATCGCCACCGGCTCTGAAGTCGGACTGGCGATGGAAGCCGCCGGCCAGGTTGGTTCCAAGGTCCGGGTCGTGTCCATGCCCAGCACCACTGTGTTCGATGCGCAGGATGACGACTACAAGGAGTCGGTCCTGCCGCGCGCGGTCACGAAACGTGTCGCGGTCGAAGCCGGCGTGACCGGTTTCTGGGCCAAGTATGTCGGGCTCGACGGCAAGGTGATCGGCATCGATTCGTTCGGTGAGTCGGCTCCGGCCAACGTGGTGTTCGAGTACTTTGGTTTTACCGTGAACAATGTCGTTAAGACCATCAAGGACCTTATGTAGAGTTTCGTATTGGATCACTGGAGAGTCGGATGAGTCTCCGGTGTCGGATGTTTTTGTTTACTTGGTAGTGGAGAATAATCATGGCAATTAAAGTTGGAATCAATGGCTTCGGCCGTATCGGCCGGATGGCATTTCGTGCGATCGCAAAGGACTTTCCTGATATCGAGGTGGTCGGTATCAATGATCTGTTGGATGCCGAGTACCTGGCATACATGTTGAAGTACGATTCCGTTCACGGCAGGTTCGATGGTGACATTTCCGTACAGGGCAACAACCTGGTCGTCAATGGCAAGACGATCCGGTTGACCGCAGAGCGTGATCCCGCCAACCTGAAATGGGGTGACATCGGCGCCGAACTGATCATCGAGTCGACCGGTTTTTTCCTGACCGAAGAAAGCTGCCAGGCGCATCTCAGCGCCGGCGCCAAGAAGGTGGTACAGAGTGCACCGTCGAAGGACGGCACGCCGATGTTCGTTTACGGTGTCAACCATGAGACCTATGCCGGGCAGGCGATCGTTTCGGCCGCATCGTGCACCACCAACTGCCTGGCCCCTGTCGCCAAGGTATTGAACGACAAGTGGGGTATCAAGCGCGGATTGATGACCACCGTACATGCTGCCACGGCCACGCAAAAGACCGTTGATGGACCGTCACAGAAGGACTGGCGTGGAGGCCGCGGTATCCTGGAAAACATCATTCCCTCCTCGACTGGCGCGGCAAAGGCCGTGGGCGTGGTGCTGCCGGAGCTGAACGGCAAGTTGACGGGGATGGCGTTCCGTGTACCGACTTCCGATGTATCAGTCGTCGACCTGACTGTCGAGCTGAACACCGAGGCCAAGTATGATGACATCTGTGCGGCAATGAAGGCGGCGTCAGAGGGGGAACTGAAAGGGATCCTGGGATACACTGACGAGAAAGTGGTGTCGACTGATTTCCGTGGTAATTCTGCACCGTCCACTTTCGACGTGGGGGCCGGCATCGCGCTCGATCCGACTTTCGTCAAGGTGGTTTCCTGGTATGACAACGAATACGGCTACACCTGCAACATGCTGCGCATGGTCCAGCACGTCAGCAAGTAATCGTCCACGAGGTATGTCCAGGCGGTCCGTCAGGGGTGCCTGGACTTTCCCGGCTAAGAGGCCACGCCTGGTTTTCGTTTCCAGGAAGCAGGGTTTTGCACGGCTTGAGCAGTGTGATGAACCGGCAGAGGGTCTTTTAACAGTTTAGGAGTATTGCATGTCTGTAATCAAAATGACTGATCTCGACTTGTCCGGAAAGCGGGTGCTGATCCGTGAAGACCTGAATGTACCTGTGAAGGATGGCAAGGTCACCAGTGACAAGCGTATTCGAGCGAGCCTGCCGACGATCAAGCAGGCCATGGAGGCCGGTGCACAGGTGATGCTGATGTCACACCTGGGCCGTCCGACGGAAGGCGAATACGACGGAAAGTTTTCACTCAAGCCGGTCGCTGATCACCTTTCACAACTGCTGGGTAAAGAAGTCAGGCTGGTCAAAGACTGGCTGGATGGTATCGACGGTATGCAGAACGGCGATGTCGTGTTGTGTGAAAACGTCCGTTTCAATGCGGGTGAAAAGAAGAACGACGAGGCACTGTCGAAGAAGATGGCGGCATTGTGCGATATCTATGTCATGGATGCGTTCGGCACCGCGCATCGTGCGCAGGCATCGACGCATGGCGTCGCCAAGTATGCGCCGGTGGCCTGTGCGGGTCCTTTGCTGGCAGGGGAACTCGAGGCGTTGAGCAAAGCACTGGATAATCCAGCGCGGCCGATGGTGGCGATCGTCGGTGGTTCCAAGGTGTCGACCAAACTGACGGTGCTCGAGAGCCTGTCCAAGGTCGTCGATCAGTTGATCGTCGGTGGCGGGATCGCCAACACCTTCATTGCCGCTGACAATCACCCGGTCGGCAAATCGCTGTACGAGGAAGACCTGGTCGAGACCGCGCGCAAGTTGAAGCAGCAGGCGCAGGAGAACAACCGCGACATCCCGTCCACGGTCGATGTCGTCGTCGCCAAGGAGTTCAGTGAATCGGCGGAGGCGACACTGAAGAAGGTGGACGATGTGGCAGACGACGATATGATTTTCGATATCGGCCCGGAGACTTCGGCCAAGCTTGCAGCGCTTCTGAAAAATGCTGGAACCATCGTCTGGAACGGTCCGGTTGGTGTGTTTGAGTTCGATCAGTTCGGTGAAGGCACCAAGGCACTGGCGATGGCGATCGCCGAAAGCCCGGCGTTTTCGATTGCCGGCGGTGGCGATACGCTGGCGGCAGTGGATAAATACAATATTGCGGACAAAGTCTCGTATATTTCCACGGGTGGTGGCGCCTTTCTCGAGTTTCTCGAGGGGAAAAAGCTGCCGGCGGTGGAGATACTCGAGCAGCGGGCGCAATAGTCCGGGCCGGTCACAACCGTTTACGCTAGAAGGAGTCCTCTTGCCTCGTAGAACCAAAATTGTTGCAACCCTGGGTCCGGCGACCGACCCCTTGGTGACACCGCCCGGTCAGACCGCGGCGGGTCACGAGGAGTTCGATTACACCGTGATGGACGAGTTGGTGGATGCCGGAGTCGATGTGGTGCGCGTCAATTTTTCGCACGGTACGCACGAGGAGCACCGGCGGCAGGTGGAATCGATTCGCAGCCGTGCGCGCCAGCGTGGCCGCCAGGTGGGCGTACTGATGGACCTGATGGGGCCGAAGATCCGGGTCTGTCTGTTCGAACAAGGCAAAGTCGAGCTTACCGCCGGGCAGGAGTTTACGCTGGATACCGAGATGGGGGGCGCGGACGGCAAGACTGCGGATGGTCATCAGCATGCAGTGGGGATCACGTACAAAGCTTTGCCGGAGGATGTCAAGCGGGGCGACATTTTGCTGCTCAATGACGGCATGATCCAGCTCTGGGTGACTGAGACCACGGCGACGAAGATCCACTGCAAGGTCAAGGTCGGAGGAACACTGTCCAACGGCAAGGGAATCAACCGCCTGGGTGGTGGCCTGTCGGCACAGGCACTGACTGAAAAAGACCTGCAGGACATAAAGTTTGCCGCCGAACTGCAGGCGGACTATCTTGCTGTTTCGTTTCCACGCGACAAAGACGATATCGACAGGGCAAGACGGCTTTTCAACGAGGCTGGCGGCGAGGGAGGAATCGTCGCCAAGATCGAGCGTGCAGAGGCGGTAGCCAGTGACGAGGTGCTCGAAGGGATCATCCGCGCTTCTGATGCCGTGATGATCGCCAGGGGTGACCTGGGCGTTGAGATCAATGATGCTGAGCTGCCGGCGTTTCAGAAAAAGATCATCACCAGGACACGCGAACTGAACCGGGTCGTGATCACGGCAACACAAATGATGGAGTCGATGATTCACAGCCAGATGCCGACCCGGGCAGAGGTGTTCGATGTGGCCAATGCAGTGCTCGACGGTACGGATGCGGTCATGCTGTCAGCCGAGACCGCTGCCGGTAAATACCCGGCATTGGCGGTCAAGGCAATGGACAGGGTCTGCCGCAGTGCCGAACGCCAGCCCAGGGCACGCAAGTCACACCACCGTATCGACTCGGTGTTCGATCATATCGATGAGGCGGTCGCGATGTCGACCATGTATGCGGCCAACCACCTGGGGGTCACCGCCATTGCCGCGTTGACCGAGTCCGGGTCCACCGCACTGTGGATGTCACGGATCAGTTCTGGAATCCCGATCTATGCCCTTACAAGACATGTGACTACAAGAAGAAAGGTTACTTTGTACCGGGGTGTCTATCCTGTCAGTATGCCGCCGGATATCAATGAACATGAAAATGTCATCGCCGAGGTGATCGAGGAGTTGCAGCGCCGGGATACAGTGCGTGTCGGTGATCTGGTAATTATCACTAAAGGTGATAAGATGGGCAAACTTGGTGGTACCAATACCATGCAGATTATAAGGGTAGGCGAGGAATAGGTTTTCTTGTCGTTACCCGATTCTGGCACAGGGTCCCGGACCTGGCCTGATCACGGAATACAAGCAGTAATACGGGATCTATAGATTTGTTATTTGAAAATATGATTGAACAGATAAGGAGAAGACAATGGCCCTAATCTCGATGCGACAACTGTTGGATTATGCCGCCGAGCATGATTTTGGTATGCCGGCATTCAATGTGAACAATATGGAGCAGGTGCATGCGATCATGCAGGCGGCCAATGAAACGGACAGCCCGGTGATCATGCAGGGCTCGGCGGGTGCGCGTGCGTACGCCGGGGAGCCTTTTCTGCGTCACCTGATTATTGCAGCGATCGAGCAGTATCCGCATATTCCAATCGTGATGCATCAGGACCATGGTTCAGAGCCGGCGGTCTGCCTGCGTTCGATCCAGTCCGGGTTCAGTTCGGTGATGATGGACGGTTCCTTGATGTCTGACATGAAGACACCTTCGACCTACGAGTACAATGTGCAGGTCACCAAGACAGTGGTCGATATCGCCCATGCCTGTGGTGTTTCGGTGGAAGGCGAGCTGGGCTGCCTGGGGTCACTGGAGACCGGGGAAATGGGTGAGGAAGACGGCCACGGTGCCGAAGGCAAGCTGTCGAAGGACCAGCTCTTGACCGATCCGGAAGAAGCGGCGGATTTCGTCAAGCAGACCGGGGTCGACGCGCTGGCCATCGCAATCGGTACCAGTCATGGTGCCTACAAGTTCACCCGCCCGCCGACAGGGGATATCCTGGCGATCGACCGGATCAAGGAAATCCATGCGCGTATTCCGAACACCCACCTGGTCATGCACGGTTCGAGCTCGGTGCCACAGGACTGGTTGAAGATCATCAATGAGAATGGCGGTGACATGGGCGAGACCTATGGTGTACCGGTCGAGGAAATTCAGGAAGGAATCAGAAACGGTGTGCGCAAGGTCAATATCGATACCGATCTGCGTATGGCCTCGACAGGTGCGATCCGCAAGCATCTGAACGAAAACCGTTCTAACTTCGACCCACGCAAATTTCTCAAGGCTTCCACAGAAGCGATGAAAGAGATCTGCAAGGCACGTTACGAAGCGTTCGGTTGCGCGGGACACGCATCGAAGATCAAACCGATCAGCCTGGAAGACATGGTCGCGCGCTACCAGAGCAACGAGCTTGCGCCGAAAGTCAGTTGACAGGCAGCGCTGCAGGCACAATGGAAAGGGGCTGCAAAGCCCCTTTCTTATTGGTCGCGGTTAGCAGGATAAATCCCGCGGAAAAATGTCCGCAGCGCCCGTTCGTAACCCGGCTGGCTGGCGATAAAGCCGTTGTTGTGCCCGCCCTTGAGCTGGTAGAAGGATTTCGGTTGCTTGGCATGCAGATAGATCTTTTGTCCAAGCCGGTATGGAATGACTTTGTCATCGGGGCTGTGCAGTACGAACAGCGGTGAATCGATCCGGCGCACATTGGCAACGGTATTGAAAGTAAAGCGTTTGTACAGCAGCTTGGAGAATACCGGCAACATCAGATTCGCCATGTCACGGACTGAACTGAAAGTCGATTCCAATACCAGCGCGGCGGGCCGTACGCGGGTGGCGAGCCGGGATGCGACTGCGCCGCCCAACGAACGCCCGAACAGCGTAATCTGGCCTGGCTTGAAGCCTTTTTCGAGCAGGTAGTTCCAACCGGTCTGTGCGTCCCGGTAAAGCCCCTCTTCCGAGGGTTGTCCCTGGCTCCGGCCATAGCCCCGGTAGTCCAGAATCAGGATGTTGAATCCTAAGCGGTGAAATATTTTTATCGATTCACCACGGTGAGAGATATTGCCTGCGTTGCCGTGCAGGAACAGGAGCGCTTTGGCTGTGTTCTTGTTCGGCAGGTACCAGCCATGCAGTGTAATCCTGTCACCGGTACGGAGATCGACATCCGTGTATTGCAATCCCCAGTCTTTTGGGGTTTGGTCGAGATCCCTGTCCGGAAAAAACACCAGTGACGGCTGAACGAAATAAAACAGCAGGTTCGCGACCAACGGTACCACGGCGAGATAAAGGAGTATTTTGATCGCTTTTCCCATGACTGGAAAGTTTACCACAATTCAGGCATGTTGGAGGCTGCTCATCATTGTCATTGCATTGCAGGCAAACTATACTTCAACACAGGAATTGCAGAGACAGGCCGTGGCTGTTGACCCGGCAGAGTGATGTGTTGATCGATTATGTAACGATGGAGCAGTCCCGGAAGTACCCATGCCCCTGTTGCGGTTACCTGGTGTTCAGGATGCCGCCGGGTTATCATGAGCACTGCCCGATCTGCGGTTGGGAGGATGAGTTGTCACAACTGCGTTTTGTCGAAATGACTGGAATTTCCAATCACGTCACGCTGGTCAAGGCGCAGAAGAATTTTATCGAATATGGTGCGGCAGAACGGCGGAAGATCGCTACTTCACGTCCCCCGGTGCCAGGCGAGGTACGGGATAAAGACTGGCGCCCGGTCGATCCTGCACGTGACAATATCGAGATACCAAGAGCAGGTGAGGATTACGCAGTATCCTATCCCCAGGATACCACGGTGCTGTACTACTGGCGCACCACCTTCTGGCATCGTTATGCGTCTTGAACTTTCGCGACCGGGGAGCGCGCAGGCAAGGTAGGGTGCGTTGTACGCACCACCACGACAGGGCGCATCGTATCACGCGAGCCAGTCATTTCCGGCTTAACAAGTATTGCCGCCGTTCCCGTGTCAGCGTTCACCCGCATTGTTCATCCCTTTCTATTGTGCTGGTCTCACCGCGGTGCGCAATCCGGCTTGTCCTCCCGGTCTGATAAAAAATACGATATTTCAATAAATAAAGCAAATTTGCCAAGCCTGTCCTGCCGAACTACGAAAAAGGCATTACACTTAGAAAAACAGGGTAGAACAGGCGTTCGACGATGGACCTTGCACGGCAGTGGGCCTTGGCAGTACTGATGACAGTGTGCAGTATGTTGTCTGCGGCGGTTGCACAGGCGCAGGAGCCCTTGCAGCTGACTGCGCAGCGAGGCAGTTATGACCTGATGTCCACGGCGGAAGTGCTCGTGGACAGGCAGGGCAGCCTGGGTATCGAGGACATATTACAGCCAGCGAACCAGCGCCGGTTCAAAAAGTTGGCAGGAAAAAGACGCAGCCAGGGATATACCCGTTCCGTATACTGGCTGCGCCTGCGGCTGCAGAACCAGGCCAGCGGCATTCCGCGCTGGATCCTGGAGCAGGAGTTTGCCAATACGCACTATATGGATCTCTATCTTCCGGCAGCCGGCGAAAAAGGCTACCAGGTAAAGAAGTCCGGCAACCTGCGGCCATTGCAGGGAAGAGAACTGCGTTACCGTAAGACCGTTTTCTTTGTTTCCTTGCCTGACCAGCAACCGCGCACTTTCTATGTCAGGATCCAAAGCGCAGCTGCAGTCAACCTGGGCCTGCGGCTGTGGGCGCCGCAGGCCTTTTTCGAGAAAGTCAATGCCGAGGCGTTCTGGTTCGGCGGTTTCTACGGGATTCTCCTGGTATTGCTTGGCTACAATTTCTTTCTCTATTTTGTGCTGCGCGAAAAAAGCTTCCTTCTGTTCGCGCTGTTGCTCGGCAGCACCGGCTTGATCTTGCTTTATTACGATGGTTTCGCGCAACTGCTCACCCCGTCATGGATGTCGTTCGTGAATCGTATCGCAGTGCCGTTCTTTTTCGCTGCAACCCTGTACAGCCTGCTTGGTTTCAACCGCCAGCTTTTTCCCTTACCTGGTTCGGCTGGATCGATACACCTGGTCGGCAGGGCGCTGCGGTCTGCCTGGCTGATCGGCATGGTGACTTCGTTTCTGTTCAGCTACAGGGCGAATGTACAGGTCATGATCCCGTTGTTCGTGTTGACAGTGGCCTATTGCCTTGTGACGATGTATCTTTTCCAGCGCTCGGGCAAGGCGGTGTCGCGCTTTGCCTATTTTGCGTGGGGTCTCGTTCTTGCGAGTATGCTTGGTGTGGTGACGGTCAGGCTGGGCTGGATCGACAGCAGTTTCGTTGCTGAACACGGGGTACGCTTTGGCATCGTACTGTTTGCATTGTGTATGTCGTTCGGCCTGGCAAAGCAGATCGAGCATGCGAGGAAGGAAGGGAGCAAGATCAGCAAGACGCTGCGTGATACCGAGACACAGCGAAGTATCGCGCTGGACGCAGGGAACATGGGAATCTG
>JALUUZ010000087.1 GCA_027021095.1 Gammaproteobacteria bacterium | reverse complement strand
AGGGTGCGTTGTACGCACCAACACCAAGGCAAATCAAATCGTATCACGTGGCGATTCTTCCACAGACGATATTTTCTTGGTGTAAATCCTTTGGTGTGCTGCGCATACCGTCAAGACGAGGTAGGGTGTGTTGTACGCACCAACACCAAGACAAATCAAATGGTGCCACGTGGTGATCCTTCTACACAGGATTCTTCTGTACCATGTCATTATCCATCTGTTGGTGCGCCCCTTGACTGCGCATTCCTCGGTCGCGAAAGCCAGCCATGCCACACCCTTGCACCGTCTCGCGACGAACGATGGTGAGAAATGCGGGCTAGAGATTGTAGCCGGTTTCTTCGTGCTGGGTGATATCCAGCCCTTCGGTTTCCTGTTCGGCACTGACCCTGGTTCCGATCCATGCATCCAGTACCTTCAAGATGGCCAGGGTGACAAGACCGCTCCAAAGCAGCGTGGCGATGATGCCAGTCACTTGATAGCCAAGCTGGGTCGCGATACTGATATTCTCTCCGACTTTCTGTCCATCCAGTGTCAGCCCCAGCACTGCTGCCAGCAGTGTGCCGAGAATACCGCCGATGCCGTGGACTGGAAAGACATCGAGCGAGTCGTCGATTTTCAATTTGCGTTTGATGATCTGTGTTGCGTAGAAACAGATGATGCCGGCGAGCAGGCCGGTCAGCAATGCACCGATCGGGCCGACAAAGCCGGAGGCGGGTGTGATCGTACCCAACCCTGCAACCATGCCGGTGACCAGCCCCAGCGCACTGGGTTTGCCGAATTTTCTCCACTCCATCAACATCCAGGCCAGCGTACCGGAGGCGGCACCTAAGTGCGTCACCAGCATCGCCATCGCGGCGCTGGAATCAGCCTTCAGTGCGCTGCCGGCATTGAAACCGAACCAGCCGACCCAGAGCATCGCGGCCCCGGTGATGGCCATCGTCAGGTTATGGGGCGGCATATGCGTGTCCGGAAACCCCCGGCGTTTGCCGATCACCAGCGCGGCGACCAGCGCGGCGATTCCGGCATTGACGTGTACTACCGTGCCACCGGCAAAATCCCAGACTTTGCCAGTCAGCCAGCCGCCGCCCCATATCCAGTGACACACCGGGGTATAGACGAGCAGCAGCCAGGCGGCACTGAACAGCAGCATCGCCGAAAATTTCATGCGTTCGGCAAAGGCACCGACGATCAATGCCGGGGTGATGATCGCAAAGGTCATTTGAAACATTTCGAACAGCGATTCGGGCAGGCCGGTGTCTTTGTACAGGCTGCCGGCGGTGATGCCATTGTTGAATGCCTTGCCAAGGCCGCCGACAAAGCCGTTCAATGGACCGGCTTCATCGAATGCCAGGCTGTAGCCAAGCACAAGCCAGAGGATCGATGCCAGGCCGGTAATCGCAAAGCACTGTACCAACACTGAAAGTACATTCTTGGAGCGTACCAGGCCGCCGTAGAACAAGGCCAGTCCGGGGATCGTCATAAAAAGTACCAGTGTGGTCGAGGTCAGGATCCACGCGGTATGCGCAGGGTTGACCGCAGTGGTGTTGTCCGCCGCGAGCAGGACCGATGGGGTTAATAACAAAAGCAGCGTCAACAGGGTCGATTTGAGATGTAGTTGTTTTTTCATTGTTGTTACCTTGTTGTTTTTTATTGAACAGACAGCTTTTTGAGTTTTCGTTCGATCGTGCAGTTTTTGGAGCGATCTTTATTAGAGTGCATCGGGACCTGATTCGTTGGTGCGGATGCGTATGGCTTTGTGCAGATCGAGCACGAAAATCTTGCCGTCGCCGATCTGCCCGGTTTTAGCGGCGTTGACGATTGCCTCGATGACTTTGTCCACCATATTGTCATCGACAGCGATTTCCAGCTTGGCCTTGGGGATAAAGTCGACGGTGTATTCCGCCCCCCGGTAGATTTCCGTATGGCCCTTCTGCCGGCCATAGCCTTTGACTTCCGTGACCGTGATGCCCTGGATCCCGGCATTTCCAAGGGCCTCCCTGACTTCATCGAGTTTAAAGGGTTTGATGATTGCGATTATCAGTTTCATTTGTTATCCGGCTCCTTTGTCAGTCTCGTATGTAGATTGTGCTAATATAATAATTATTGAATAGACCTTTCCGGTCAATGTGTTCCGTGACAATGAATCGAAATGGCCGCACATTATACTGTCAATGCAATCACCATGTCAGCAATTTCCTGGGGCTTCCCGCCACTGTTCGTAGCGCGACGGTGCAACCTGGGTAGTGAGAAATCTGTGCGGGACGATAGTCAGACGGCCAGCCTGTTATTTTGAACTTTACCGGAAGGATTGGCGACGGATTCAAAGTCAGGATTTCACGGTGTATACTTCCGGTATTGGGGAAGGATGAGCGCACACTCATGCAGTATGAGAATGTTTTTGCCGTGATCTCCCGGACAGCCTTCGGTGGTCCGGAGCTTGATCCTGATTTTGGAAGCTATGGATGTCGATAAGAACAATCACTATGAACTGGTGGGAGTGAAAAATGAGAAAAATGAAAATTTTATCATATTTTATACTGTTATTAGCCTTACTGAATGTTTCCTTTGTTGGCCTGCAGGCCGCCCAGCCGGCCGCGAATAAAAAGGTCATGATGATTCTGGATGCGTCAGGCAGTATGTGGGGAAAGATAAAGGGCAAGGCAAAGATCGATATCGCGCGCGATGTCGTCAAGAGCATTCTCAAGGATTGGGACAAGAATACGGAGCTCGGCCTGATCGCCTACGGCCACAGGAAAAAAGGCGACTGTGGTGACATCGAAACCCTGATCCCGGTCTCTCCGGTCGATGCCGGGAAATTCATGCACACGCTTTCGCATGTCAGCCCGAAAGGGAAAACCCCGATCGGTGCGGCTGTACTCAAGGCTGCTGAAACACTGAAGTACACGGAAGAGAGTGCCACGGTGATCCTGGTCAGCGACGGGATTGAAACCTGTGGTATGGACCCCTGCAAGCTTGGCGCTGAGTTGAAGAAAAAAGGTGTCGACTTCAAGGCCCATGTGATCGGCTTCGATATCCGCAGTACGTCGGCGACCAGGCAGCTCAAGTGCCTGGCGCAAAATACCGGTGGGAAATATTTTTCAGCCAAGGATTCGTCTGCCTTGAAACAGGCACTGGTCAAGACGGTCAAGATCGTTGCCAAGGCCAAGCCGAAACCGGCACCCAAGCCCGCGCCCAAACCTGTTGCCGGGCATACCGGGATGTTGCTGTCTGCGATCCCTGCCGAGGGCGCGAAGCTGCTCGAGCGCGGGATCACCTATGAGATCTACCACCCACAAAAGGATCCGCAGGGCAAGCGCAAGCAGGTGACCTACGAGTATGACAAGGGCAGTAAGTTTCTGTTCAAGCTGAAGCCCGGCAAGTACTGGGTCGTCGCCAAGTACGGCGCCAACGCGGTGGCTGAGATCGAGCTCGAAGTCAAGCCCAACCAGGTGACCCAGCATACCTTCAACCTGAACGCGGGTACATTGGCGCTTGCCGGGGTACCGGCCGAGGGTGCAAAGCCGTTCGACCGCGGGCTCAACTACGAGATCTATTACCCGCAAAAGGATCTGCAGGGCAAGCGCAAGCAGGTGACCTACAACTATGACAAGGGCGGCAAGACGCTGTATTACCTGAAGGCCGGCAAGTACTGGGTCGTTGTCAAGTACGGCGCCAACGCGGTGGGTGAGACCGAGCTCGAGGTCAAGCCCAACCAGGTGACCCAGC
>JALUUZ010000086.1 GCA_027021095.1 Gammaproteobacteria bacterium | reverse complement strand
GCCCTGCCCTGCAGCAAACACCTGCGCCAGGCATTCGAGCAGATAGTCTACTTGTTGCTCGCTGTGCGCCGCACTGAGCGTAATACGCAACCGTGCGCTGTGCAGCGGTACGGTCGGCGGCCGGATGGCGGTGATCAGGATCCCGCGCTCACGCAACCTGGCGCTGGCTTCGACGGCGGCCGCCGCCTCACCGATGATCACTGGCTGGATCGGCGTCGACGAACGGCCAAGTGTGATACCCAACTCCGCGGCACCCTGGCGAAACCGCGTGATCAATGCCTGCAGCTTCTGCCGGCGCCAGGTTTCCTGAATCAACACCTGCAACGCAGTCCGCAGTGCCGCCGCAGACGCCGGTGGCATGGCCGTGGAATAGGTACAGGTCCGCGAAAACTGGACCAGTGTCTCGATCAGCTCCTCGCTGCCGCTGACAAACGCGCCCATCGCCCCAAAGGCCTTGCCAAACGTACCGACCAGCACCGGCACCTGCGTGGCGACATCACACTGTTCCAGCGTGCCACGCCCGTGCTCGCCGAGCACACCGATTCCATGTGCATCATCGATCATCAGCAATGCCTGCTGTTGTGCCGCGATCGCAACAAGTTCCGCAACCGGTGCCAGGTCGCCGTCCATACTGAATACCCCGTCGCTGACGATGAGCTTGTGCCGTGCATCGTCCAACGCAATCAGGCGCCGCAGATCGTCAGCTTCCGCATGGCGGTAACGCCGTACCTTGGCGTCCGCCAGCCGCGCCGCATCGACCAGCGAGGCATGATTCAACCGGTCCGCATAAATTCTGTCACCATGTAACGCCAGCGCACTGAGCGTGCCAAGATTAGCCAGGTAGCCACTTGAATACAGTAATACCCTGGGACGCTGCAGAAATTCCGCCAGTGCCTGTTCCAGCAACTGGTGTTCCACGTGATAACCGGTGACCAGCTGCGACGCACCGGCACCGACTCCGTACAAATCGACCGCCTGCATGTACGACTGCTTGATCAACGGGTGACTGGCAAGCCCAAGGTAATCGTTACTGCAAAAGCTGACGCAGCGCCTGCCATCGACCACCAGTTCGGGAAAATCGACGTCACTGACCGGAATACGCCGGCGGTACAAAGCCTTCTGCTTCCTGTCGGCCAGGCGCTGGGCGAAATCACGCATACGCAGACCGGTCAGCGCGGCTGAATACCCAGGCGCGAAAACAACTGCTGATCCTGGTCCATCGCCGGGTTCTCGGTAGTCAACAGCCTGTCGCCATAGAAAATCGAATTGGCGCCGGCAAAAAAACACAGCGCCTGCGCTTCATCACTCATCTCGGTACGTCCAGCCGACAAGCGCACCATCGATTCGGGCATCAATATTCTGCTGACCGCAATGGTGCGCACGAATTCCAGCGGATCGAGTGGTGCCGCGTTCTGCAGCGGCGTACCTTCGACCTTGACCAGCATATTGATCGGTACGCTCTCAGGATGTACCGGCAGGTTGGCCAGTTGCTGCAACAGCCTCACCCGGTCATCACGGCTCTCGCCCATACCGATAATCCCGCCACAGCAGACATGCAGTCCCGCCTCACGCACCGCGTCCAGGGTGTCCAGACGCTGCTGGTAATCCCGCGTACTGACTACCTTGCTGTAGTACTCCGGTGACGTATCGAGATTATGGTTGTAATAGTCCAGGCCGGCCCGTTGCAGCTGCTTCGCCTTGTCCTGGTCCAGCATACCCAGTGTCATACAGGTTTCCAGCCCCAGGGCCTTGACCTCGGCCACGATCTCACACAACACGGCCATATCACGCTGGTGAGGGCTGCGCCAGGCGGCGCCCATGCAGAAACGGCTGACCCCCTGCTCTTTAGCCTGCCTGGCCTGTGCGAGGATCTCCTGTTTATCCATCAGCTTCTGTTTTTCAAGACCCGTCTGGTGGTGTGCGCTCTGTGAACAGTAACCACAGTCCTCCGGGCAGCCTCCCGTCTTGATATTGAGCAGCTGGCTGACCTGGACACTGTTAGGCTCGAAATGCTGGCGGTGAACGCCATGTGCGCGATACAAAAGGTCGTTGAATGCGAGATCGAACAGCTGTTCGATCTCTTCGGTACGCCAATCGTGGCGTATCACCTGCTCCAGTCTTGTCATGCTGTATACCGCCTGAATAGTAAAAATAGAAGGCACGGCATCCTTGGTATTCTTTACCGGCGCTGCACAATCCGCCGCTGAATTGTCAGCATGTACCTGTCATGTGGTTTTACTCAAACCGGCCATGAGGGTATTGTTCAATGGCCTATTTGTCAACTATTGGAGCGACCAGTGGTTTACAATTGCACATTATTTAACCTGCTGTTCGGGTACGCGCCGCTGTGTCCAGCCTGCAGCCAAGTCACTGACAAGCCGCGCCATTTCTGCCCGGCCTGCCGCAACAGCCTGGCGACCATCAGCAACCCGTGCAAAAAATGCGGCCTGCCAATCCCGCAAGGCTCACACTGCGGCCGCTGCCTGACACATCCTCCACCGTTCGAGGCACTGATCAGCGCCTGCGTTTACCAGTTTCCGCTCAGCCCCATCATTCAGCAGTTCAAGTTCTCGGCCCGGCTGTACTTCGCCTACCCACTGAGCCAGTTGCTTGCCGACAGGCTGCTACAAGACAGCGGCAGAACCTGGCCGGAGTGCATCATTCCGGTCCCGTTGCACAACGCCAGGCAGCGCCAGCGCGGGTTCAACCAGGCTGTCGAACTTGCCCGGCCTGTCGCAAAACGACTGAATATTGCGCTGGACCATGGCAGCTGCACACGCCATAAACACACCAGGCAGCAGGCCAGCCTCAAGCGTTCACAGCGCCAGGCCAACCTGCACAAGGCCTTTTCGCTCCGCCGCGCGATTTCCTACCGGCACGTCGCGATCATCGATGATGTGGTCACTACTGCAAACACGGTTGCCGCAATGGCAGAAATGCTGCGCAGCCATGGAGTCGAAACAGTCGAAATCTGGTGTATCGCACGTGCACTGTAGCCAGGGGGGTTCACGCAGAATGATCGTGTGTAAAAGGATGAACACACGATGGAATTCGATTTATCTCGATGTCGTCGACACGTATCACGCACACAAAAAAACCGCCGGCCATCTTCGCAGACAGTCAGCGGTTTTCTCTCTACGCTGTCAGGCGTTACTTCTTGTCTTTCTTAGCAGCTTTCTTAGCGCCCTTCTTACGTGCGCCACGTTTCCAATGCCAGCAAGGAGAACCTTTTTTGTACGTTTTCTTGGACGAACAATAGATTCTCTTTTTCCTCCTCATACCATGATGCTTTTTCGCAGGCTTGCTGTCTTTGTGCATCGGCATGTCTTTGTGGTGCTGCTGCATCATCGAACCATTGTCTTGTTTCGGATGATGTTTTTTCTTTTTACTGAATTTACTACAACCGCCCAGAGCCAAACCAAAGCTGATAGCGATCACCAAAATGATTATTCTTTTCATTAAAAGACTCTCCCATTAGATAGTGGATGAACTCGAAATCCAAAACATTGTAAACCTGACCTTATATCGGGTCAATCGAACCTGAATGAAATTGTTTAAAACGTGACCCTGTTTAAATTTCAACCCCTAGGATATTGACTAACAAGCTGTATTACCTGGCTTTAATATATAACCAATTAACTATATTCTGATTTTTATGTCATTCACTGTACCCGGAAGCGTCTCGATCGGCCGTCAACAGGCCAATCTTTTGGCATTCCAGGCTCAGACCGAAACCGGAAAACGCCGCCCTGCTCCCTGGTACACACGGCGACAGAACGACTCGAACCGGTCCGCATGGGCCAGTTCGAGTTCATCCGCCACCGGCAACTCCGGGTAACGCCGGGTCAGCGCAGTGGCAAACAAACCAGGGCCCGGTCGCTGCTGCGTGCCGGACTCGATCACCGCATCATGCAGACCACAACTGGGAGAGCGGGCCTTGAACACAAACCCGGAAAGACCGTCCAGCGTGTCAACGCAGGTCCGTATGTAATTCGTCAGTGGCTCGGTTACCTGCTGCGCAGGGTTATCGACAAGCACCGCATGCAAGGCCTGCGATGCCGGCTCAATCACAAGCTTGATCGGCGGGCGCGGTACACCCAACCCGGCACCGGCCTCAGGGCAGACCGGCAGCAAGGTAAAGTAGCGCGACAAACCGGCCACCAGCTGCGGCTGCAACTTGTCAGTTCCATCATAACGCACCCGCTCACCCAGCAGGCAACTGCTGATACCGAGAACCAACCTGTCGGTGGATTTGTCTCTCATCGTTTATACCCACCCTCACTAAGAACCCGATGGCTGTACCGACACGACCAGCTGTTGTCGGCAGCTGTAAAGACTCCTACTATAATGAGTTGTATTATCGGCCCGTACTGGTCAGGAGTCCATGACAATGATACTGACTGCCAGTTGCTACAATGATACATGAACTGATGACCGGTAAATCACGGAACGACACGATCAATGGAAAAAACCATCACCCTGCTCCCCAGCAACCACCAGTTCCGCCTGCAGGGCGAAGAAACCATTCTCGAGGCCGCACTGCGCTCCGGCCATTCCCCCGCCTACGGCTGTAATAATGGCAACTGCGGTCAGTGCCTGGCAAAGCTGGTCTCCGGCGAGACCAGGCAGGTCAGACACTCGGATTTCAGGCTCGAGGGACAACCACCAGGATCCACGACCGCACACCGTCAACTGCTGATGTGTTGCCATACCGCGCTGACAGACCTGGTTCTCCATGCCGACGAAGCAAGCAGTGCAGACGATATCCCGCTACAGCATATTCGCGCGCGCATCAAAAAAATCGATGCCTCAGACCCGGAAGTATTAGTGGTTTCTTTACAGACTCCCCGCACCCAGACACTGCGCTTCCTGGCCGGACAATCTATTCAACTCACTGCAAGAAAAAAAATACATGGCAGGTTCCATCTTGGTAACTGTCCTTGCGACGACCGCAACCTGCAACTGCATCTGCCCACCAGCGCCAGAAATACCGCCGCCGCTCTTTCGTCGGCCACACACGCCGAGCTCGATGGACCATACGGTGACTTCACCCTGGTCGAGCGACCCGCCAGGCCGGCACTGTTCATCGCTTCAGCACACGGCTTCGCGCCATTGAAAAGTATCATCGAGCATGCCATTGCACTCGAATATGACGCGCCTCTTGCCCTGTTCCGGCTCGACAAGCAGCCTGCCCCCTATCTGCACAACCTGTGCCGCTCTTGGCAAGACGCTTTCGATGACTTCCACTACCAGGTCATTGCCAGGCACGATACCCAGCGACTGCTGACCACGCTCACCCCGTTCGCCAAAGGGCCTGTCAAGCCTGTTGTCTACCTGGCTGCGCCGGACCAGGCCCACTCACTGCTCGTTGGATTGTTAAACGACAGTTTCCCAGGCCTCGAAATCCTGCACACCACGGTGACCACCCCCGAGTGATCCGGCTGCACCACCGTTCGTAACGAAACGGAGCAAGGGTGCGGCATGGGTGGCTTTCGCGACCGAGGAGCGCGCAGGCAAGACAGGGGGCGTTGTACGTTGCATTTTCCGTGTGACCTGCTTTGACCGGTCGTGACAATGACGACCCCGGCCTGAATACTCCCGCAGTCCGCAAGCTTTTTTCTGCGCCGCCTCTGGGCGAGGCAATGTTGCAGAAAAAACTTCCGGACCGCGGGTTCAGGCTCCAAGCAGGCCCCGAGTGCTTTACACCTGGTAGGGTGCGTTTACGCACCACTTCCCGTGTGATTTGCTTTGACAGGTCGTGACAATGATGACCCCGGCCTGAATGCTCCCGCAGTCCGCAAGCTTTTTTCTGCGCAGCGCGAAAACACCGGCTGCTGTTGAATACCGCTGAATCCCGGCAAAGAAAAATATGATTGTCACACTCAAGCTGGTGCTATAATGTAGGCAGACACAATTTTAGGAGTCACTACATTGCGTACAGTCACCACCACAATCCTGTTAATGCTGGTTATTCTGCCAGCTTGCTCCGACAAAACGGCAACCGCCCCGGTCATCACCGTCTACAAGAGCCCGACCTGTTCCTGCTGCGGGCGCTGGATCACCCACCTGGAAAAAAACGGTTTCAAAGTAATCGCCAAAGACGTCAAGGACGTAACTCCCTATAAAATCAAGGGCGGACTGACACCCAAGCTGGCTTCCTGCCATACCGGCTTCGTCAACGGTTATACGATCGAAGGCCATGTCCCGGCAACAGACATCAAAAGGCTGCTGAAAGAAAAGCCGGCGGTCCGCGGTCTCAGTGTACCGGCCATGCCGATCGGCACTCCCGGCATGGAAATGGGCAGCAGGAAAGACCCTTATAATGTGATTTCGTTCGACAAGGACGGCAAGACCAAAGTCTTCTCCAAGCACTAGGAAACCTCCAGATTTGTGCCGGGGGAGCATACCTGTTCTGCCGGCGTGCGCGGATGATTCAAAAAAACCGTCACGGTTTTCCCAAGCTGTCTGAGGTTAGCTATGAAATACGATGTCGTGGATGCGGTAATCTCGCCCGAAGGCCGGCTGGACATCCTGTCGAAACAGGAGGTCAACCAGCTGCTCGATACCAGCCAGGGCGGTTTGTATACGCTGTTCCGGAACTGTTCACTGGCGGTACTCAACTGCGGCAGCAACCTCGATGACGGCAAGGAACTGCTGGAACGCTACCAGTCCTTTGCAATCCGCATCATCCAGCAGGAAAGAGGCATCAAGCTCGAGGTCAAAGGTGCCCCGGCACATGCCTTCGTCGATGGCAAGATGATCAAGGGAATCAACGAGCACCTGTTTGCCGTGTTGCGTGACATCGTCTATGTCAACGACAAAATCAACGAGAACCTCTATTTTGACCTGCACAGTTCCGAAGGCATTACCAATGCCGTTTTCCATATCCTGCGCAATGCCAAGATTCTGCAGCCGAAAACCGAACCCAACCTGGTCGTCTGCTGGGGTGGCCACTCGATCAGCCGTGCAGAATACGACTATACCAAGGAAATCGGCTATGCGCTTGGGCTGCGGGGTTTCGACATCTGCACCGGGTGCGGGCCCGGTGCAATGAAAGGGCCGATGAAGGGCGCCACCATCGGCCATGCGAAACAACGGATCAACGATGGTCACTATATAGGGATCACTGAGCCCGGTATCATCGCCGCCGAATCACCCAACCCGATCGTCAACGACCTGGTCATCATGCCGGATATCGAGAAACGCCTCGAAGCCTTTATCCGCACCGGGCATGCAATCGTCGTGTTTCCAGGTGGCGTCGGCACGGCGGAGGAAATCCTGTTTATTCTCGGCGTACTGCTGCACCCGGACAATACCGCTATCCCCTTTCCTCTGATTTTTACCGGGCCGGAAAACTCAAAGGCCTATTTCGAGGAAATCGACCGGTTTATCGGCACCACCCTCGGCTCCCAGGCACAAAACCGCTACAAGATCATCGTCGATGACCCGGAGATCGTGGCGCGTGAGGTACAGCAGGGGATCGGCCAGGTCCGTGATTTCCGCAAACTGCATGGGGATGCGTATTACTATAACTGGCTGTTGAAAACCGAGCTCGAGTTCCAAAACCCGTTCACTCCTACACATGAAAACATGCGCAACCTGGAACTCAGCAAAGACCAGGAACCGCATCTGCTCGCCGCCAACCTGCGCCGCGTGTTTTCCGGTGTGGTCGCCGGCAATGTCAAGGAAGAAGGGTTGCGTGCAATCGAGCAGTACGGGCATTTCGAAATCCGTGGTGATAAAAAAATTCTCGAACCGATGGACTCCCTGCTCAATTCCTTCGTCGCGCAGAACAGAATGAAACTGCCAGGCAAAAAATACACACCCTGCTACCAGATCATCAAGTAAGCGGCCAGCGAAAAACAGCTGGCAATCAACCCTGTTAACTGGTAAAACGACTTTTTACTTCTGAAGACAGGGGCAGCTGTATGCTGGAAATTAACAATGAAAGCCAGTTAACAAAATGGCTGGGCAGCACCAGCTACCAACCTGAGGCCGCAGCTGTACAGGGAATGGATTTAAGACCACACGCACAGCGTTTAGGCGAGCTCAATTTCGCCGGCAGCCTGTTTCTTGGTTGCGAACTCGATGACGCCACTGCAGGTCATATCACCGGCACCGGCGGCTTGTTCATCCGCAAACAGGAGGATTTCGCGTTCGAAGTACACCGTGCGCGCCTCTATCGACCTGCGGAGCTGTTCGGTGACCCTTTCGATCCCGAAACCGGCAGATACGAAGACACTCCAGACTACAGAATCTACAAAGAATACAAAGCTCAGGGTGGGCGGTCGCCTGCGTCGATCCGCACCAGCCTGATGCGGCGCCTGCATGACCACAGCATCACCGATGCACTGGAAGAAGCGATCAAAGGCCGTAAGGTCGTGGCAGTGATGGGCGGACACGGCATGGAACGCCAGGATCCTTTTTTTGCCACTGTCGCTCGAATCGCGCGGACACTGACACGCAAGGGATTTCTACTGGTCAGCGGCGGTGGTCCGGGGGCCATGGAGGCAACCCACCTCGGCGCCTACTTCGCGGCTTTTTCCGAGCAGGACCTGAACGACGCCATCGCGCAGATCAAGGTGCGGCCTGCGGGTGCGGAACCCGGCAAAGAATACAAGGATCCTGACTGGCTGAACCGGGCCTGGAAGATCATCGAACACTACCCGCTGACAGACGACAGCCGGTCACAGGCCATGAGTATCGGCATTCCAACCTGGCTGTATGGCCATGAACCCCCGACTCCCTTTGCGACGCACATCGCCAAATACTTTGCCAACAGCGTACGTGAAGACGGCCTGTTGATGATTGCCAACCATGGGGTCATCTTTGCGCCCGGCAGTGCCGGCACGACCCAGGAGATTTTCCAGGATGCGGCACAAAACCACTACAATACCGCCGGAACGATTTCGCCGATGATCCTGCTCGGGGAAAAACACTGGACGAAAACACGCCCGGTATGGCCGCTGCTGCAACAGGTCGCAGACGGTCATCTCTACGGCGAGCTGATCGCACTGACCGACAGTGAAGACGAAATCGTGCGCCGGCTGCTGTCCTACGACCCAGCGCTCTACAGTCCGAAAACGTGATGCGGGAGCATTCAAGCGGGGGGTTGCTAGAATCACGACCGGTCAAAGCAAACCACACGGGAAATGGTGCGTACAACGCACCCTACTTTGGAGCATGAAATTTTTTGCAGTAAATCCTTTGGTGTGCTTCGCACACCGTCATGACAAAGTAGGGTGCGTTGTACGCACCACCACCACGATAAATCACATCACGCGAAGAGGCTTTGACACGCTGGCACTCCGACAGAGCGAAAGCCAGCCAGGACGTGCCATTGGGCCGTCGCAGTAGAAGGGTGGTGAGAAATGCGGGCTAGTCCTCGAACACCTTCAGGATCTCATCGAGACCACTGTCGAGTATGGCTTCCGGGGGAATATGAATCGTCAGCAGAATCATCGCATTCATTGCCACATACATGAGCACACCAAACATCATCAACTGAAACAGCTCATTCTCCCTCAAGTTCTTCCACGTTTCTTTCAACTGCCTGCCCCCTTGTCTTCGATCACTGACTGAAAAAAAACGGTTTTTACACAGCATGAAAAACCGTACCGTTCAGTTCCAGCGCAACAAGCTCGTGGGTGATGTGACCGAAAAACCGGACGGACCATGCAACAGCATTCCTGAAGGATGACTCAAACCAGTGACTGCAGGAAACCCGGACGACACCTACTGCGGATTGCGCGGAACATGCTTATACAAAGCAAAAAAAATGCCGGAGGCAGGCGATACAGTGTGCCCGTGTCAGGCGACGACGGACAGTCACAGGCAGGCAAACAGGAATTCAGGTATATTCAACGATATAAATCGCCGCGCCCAGTGCAATCAAGGCGACTTCGACCAGTGATATCCATAACAGCATATAGGTAATCCTGCGGCCGCTGGGTTTCATCGGCAACCAGACCCGGCGCATATACCAACGATACAAACGGAATTTTGACCATTTCCTCCATTGCAGCAGGTACTTCTGCACATCCTTGAGCCATGGAATCAGGCTCTTGTCGACCTCGTTCAACCGTTTCTGCAATGCCTTTTCATCATGCCCGGCATAATAATCGGTGACATGCAAGGTCGAGCGCACAAGCTCCCCTGGCTGTTCGGCGGCACTGATCTTGATCCGGGTACTGGTTTTCAGCCCCGTTGAATACTGAATACGGCAGCCGTCTGCCAGCGGCTCCACCTCGATCTCCTCGTCGAACTCGAACGCCGGCACCTGGCTGATATTCCGGCCCTGAAGGCGGTACTGGTGTTCACCGGTCTTGTCAAACCGCTTGAACTCCAACATCGGGTTGATACGAATCAAGCGTTCGATGTCACTGCAGAACGCGACCAGTTGATCGGCCTCGAGCGGTGTGTTGACAGCAGCCCAGGCTTCGTTCCGGGCCGATGAGACAGTGCTGTCCTGTTGCTGACTGGCAGGCTCACTCATAGTGGATTTAATTTACTCAGTCTGGATAGGGGATGATTAAAAGCGGTATCGGCAGAGACTTGACCAGGACTTCCGGGCGCAATCTGGATTTCAATCCCGACCTGCCCTTTGGCCGCGGCGAACCCATCAGCACCAGATCATAACGGTTACGATCCGCCGCTGCAATGAGACTTGCTTCAGGTTCTCCGACCACGACCTGGTTCGTGTAATCGATACCGTCACGCTCGATTTTTTTGCTGAGCGCAGACAGGTGTTCATCGATCTCCTTCTGCAAAGTGGATTCCACATAGCGCCGGAAGGTATTGCGGGTCGAGCCGTTATTCAGCCAGTCGTCTCCGGTCATTCCGTGCCACAGGCTTTTCGGCACGATCACCAAGTGGTGAATACTGCTGGCCGGCCAGGTTTTACAGATCGAAATCGCTGCCTCCTCGGCAGCCTGCGCACCCTCGGTACCATGACTCGCAAGCAACACACGGGCATTGCCCGCCAGCAACGCTGACAGTCCCGCAGAAGAAAGGTGCCCTGTTGCCAGGGCACCGTTGTTACCTTCTCTACTCATTCAACCGACCAGGAAGTAGACCCCGGCGGCGATTGCCAGCGCCAGGACCAGGGCCATAAAGTCTTCTTTACGGTCACTGCCAAAGATCGATAATGCGGAACCTCGGTCAAATTGATTTTCCATCGTTCACTCCTCTTCTATTCATTGAGTTGGTCAGGAGGCCGCAAACCAGCCTCCTTTTGCCAAAAAAACTAAAAATACCGTCGTGCCCGGTCAGATCTTATCAGAAATCAGGAACAAGACCACGACCAGTGACAACGACGCCTTGACGAAACCGACGATGCCGCCGATGACCGCAGGCTGCCCTCCCGCCTGGCGCATCGACTTGACGGTGATCTGCATTCCAAGCCCGACCAGGCCGAATGCAAACAGCCAGGTAATCCACTTACGGAATGCCTTGATCTTCTTCGCCGTATGGCGCACGGCCTTGTGAGCCTTCTTCAGGATCTTACCGGACTTCTTGCCCATGACCTTGGAATTCGCCAGGCCGCGGATCTGCGTGTCGTCTTCGATCGACATGATCTTGCCATTGGCAATCAGGCGCTGCAACGCTTCCTTCCTGGCCTTGAGCTTGACCTTGCCGGCATTATCGGTCAGAACCTTCTTCTCCTCGGCGGTCAGCATCGTCTTGGGCTTGGTATTGTCGAAATACTTGCCCTTATAATGCAGAGGCGGAGCAAAGATACCAGTGGTCGAGAGTGCAAACAACAAGATAAAACCAAGCACGAAGATCGGGAACTTGGCAAAGATCACCCTGCCGACATTGACCTTTTCATTTTCGCCTGTGTCTTCACGCTTGACATACCAGACCGCGAGCCAAAGCACGATGATCGGTAATACCAGTACGCGGGTGATATTGAAGATCTCGGCCACCTTCAGCGTCTCGATCCCATCCGGCTGATAGGCCAGCGCCGCACCGGCCACCTGCGCCGAGTTCAGAATCCCGGTACCGGCCCAGGCACCGAACTGGGTATGCGACATGTTGAGCACATTACCGATGATCGGAAAGAGAAACATACAACCGACACCCCAAAGCAGGATGGTACCAATGGTGTAGGCGATTTCCACCGACTTGGCCTGTACCACGGGCGCCGAAGCCACGGTTGCCGACACACCACAGACGCCCATGCCCGCCGACAACACGCCTCCCATCGAATTCGGAATGTTCCTGCGTGCGCCCAGCCAGAGCACCATGCCGACAGAACCCAGCACGAAGAAACCGATCATCACGATCGACAAGCCACCCAGGTTTCTCAACTCTGCGGCACTATAGAGCGTACCCAGCAGAATCACCCCGGTTTTCAAGCCCAGCCGGGACAGGCGCACACCGTTCTGTGCCCAGGCAGGAATCCTGAAGACATTGACAATGATGATACCGACCAGGATACCGATGACCACGTAATTCAGCCCAAGCAGCTTGTGCCAGTATTTTCCGGTATTGCCCACTTTGCCGAGAGTCTTACTGAACACCGCCACTTCCGGTGCAATAAACCAGCGTACCAGCATCGCGATCAACAGAATAAACATCGCACCGGCAATCGTTGAACCATAGTAGTCCAGGTTTCCATCTTTGTGGCTGCCGAGCATCTGCCAAAGCCCGGCGACCACTGCAATCACACCGAACCAAAGCGGTATGGTGGTCAGCTCAGACGCATATTTATATTTTTTTCCACCGAGATGTGCAATGTATCCCTGCATTAAATTAAACTCGGCTGCTGCCCAGATACCGACCATGATCAGGCCGATAATCAGCAACGCCGGGTTTCGTTTGGTATACACCATGGTTAATGCCCTCCGTTATACTGTAAATTTTTAAGTTATTAATTGGTATCTGTTAAAACTCAATAGGACCAAGTTGGACTACCTCAGCTTCCCATCGCTATTGTTTTTTTCAAGTAATCCAGACACAAGCAATCCAAAATTAACAGGATAAGTAATAGTAGCATGAGTAACGCGGCTCATCATAAAAGATACTTATCCATAAAATTCAACCCGCAACACACCGTCTTGCTTTTTTTAGAAAGCCGTATCTCGCTGCAAAACTTCTCGAAACAGCATAATAGAATAGTCTACAATGCTTATATTGTGCCGAACCAACCAGATCTACGGCATTTTACTCGTATAACAGCAACGATAAATAGAAGATTATTGAATCAGCAGATACTGAAATTATTATCTGAATTTTACACTTTATACGATCATGCCTCTGGCTTGCATTCGTCGGTTCATTTCGATCATAAAATTTACTTAGTGGTGGTGCGTACAACGCACCCTACTTTGGGGCGTGATATTTATTTGTTGTAAATCCTTTGGTGTGCTGCGCACACCGTCACCACGAGGTAGGGTGCGTTGTACGCACCAACACCAAGGCAAATCAAATGGTGCCACTTGGCGATTCTTCCACAGACGATGTTTTCTCGGGGTTAATCCTTTGGTGTGCTGCGCAGGGCGCACCTTTCCTGCACTCCTCAGTCGCGAAAGCCACCCAGGCCGCACCCTTGCGCCGTCTCGCTACGAACGCTGTTGAGAAAGGCGGGCCAGACATCCATTACACGGCAAATTTTTTGACGTCTTGAACTAAACTACAAAAGATGAGCACGCTCACTGTCAAAGACAAACAGACGGCACGCAAGCTGGTCGAACAGCGCAGGCTCCGTCATGTCAAGGTCGGTATCTTCGATATCGACGGTGTGTTGCGCGGCAAATACATGTCGGCAAAAAAATTCTGTGCTTCGCTCGACAAGGGCTTTGGATTTTGTGATGTGATTCTGGGCTGGGATATCCGCGACCAGCTCTACGACCGTGCCACTTATACCGGCTGGCATACCGGCTATCCGGATGCCAACGTACGTATCCTGCCGGAGACCTGCCGCGAACTGCCACTTGAAGACGATATGCTGTTTTTCCTCGGCGAGTTTTCCGGTGCCGCCGAAGCACTCTGCCCCCGTGGTGTGCTACGCCGTGTCCTGCAGCGTGCCGCCGGCCTGGGCCTGGAGATCGTATCCGGCTTCGAATACGAATTTTTCGTCTTCGATGAAACACCGCAAAGCATTCAGCGGAAACACTATCAGAACCTGCAGCCTTTTACCCCCGGTGAGTTCGGTTACTCGGTACTGCGCAACAGTGCGGAATCGGAACTCTACCAGGCGCTGTTGCAGCTTGCCGAGACCATGGACTTTCCACTCGAAGGACTGCACGAGGAAACCGGTCCCGGGGTGCTCGAGGCGGCGCTGGCCTGTGATCGCGGTATCGCTTCGGCGGACAAGGCAGCACTGTTCAAAACCTTTACCAAGATCGCCCTGCAAAAACACGACAAGATGGCAACCTTTATGGCCAAGTGGTCACCCGACTATCCAGGACAGAGCGGCCACCTGCATCTGTCGATAACCGACAGCAAGGGCCAGGCACTGTTTCACGACCCCGGCCAGGCTGACAACATCAGCCCGGCCATGCATCATTTCGCTGCCGGGCTGCAGCGTAAAATGCCGGAATTCCTGGCGCTGGTCGCGCCGACGATCAACTCTTACCGGCGCCTGGTGCCGGGGTTCTGGGCCCCGACTCATGCCAGTGTTGGCATCGACAACCGCACCTGCGCAATCCGCCTGATTCCGGGAAGCGCAGCCTCACAGCGGCTGGAATACCGTATCGGTGCAGCCGACGCCAATCCATATCTCGTACTGGCCGCGGTCGTCGCCTCCGGGCTGTGGGGGCTCGAGCACCAGGCGACAATCGAACAGCTGGTCGACGGCAATGCCTATGTGCAGGACTTTCCTGAACACCTGTCACTGCCACAGACATTGTGGGAAGCCGCGCAACGCCTCAGGCAGTCGGACACGGCACGGGACTATCTCGGACAGGAGTTCGTCGAGCATTTTGCCTCCACGCGGGAATGGGAAGAACGCGAATTCCGCAAAGCGATTACGCAATGGGAACTGGAACGCTATTTTGAAATCATATGATCAGTATTATCTCACCTGCCGATAACCGCGTTGTCGCCGAACGCGAATTACTGAACGAGACACAGTTACAGCAACTTGTTACCCGGGCCCAGGCAGTACAGCCGCAATGGCAACAGACTGCAGTAGCCGAGCGCGCTGCCTTGTGCCGGAAAGCAGTCGAGCACATGCTCGCCGACAAACAACGCCTGGCCAGGGAAATCACGTTGCAGATGGGCAGGCCGATACGCTATACGGACGCGGAGATCGACGGGCTTGCCGAGCGCGCACGGTACATGATCGAGATCGCCCCCGAGTGCCTGCAGGCCACCACCTTGCCGTCCCGGAACGGGACTGAACGCTTTATCCGCCAGGTACCCTTGGGGCTGGTGCTGGTCATCGCACCTTGGAACTACCCTTACTTGACAGCGGTCAACTCGGTGGTCCCGGCATTGATGGCAGGCAATTGTGTGCTGCTTAAACACTCGGCACAAACGCTGTTGTGTGCCGAGGCGTTTCAGCGAGCGTTCGATCTGGCCGGGCTGCCGGCAGGGGTGCTGCAGTACTGCCACCTCGACCATGACACCACCGGCTGGCTGGCACGGCACCCGGCGATTGCACTGATCGTGTTTACCGGTTCGGTACCGGGTGGTAAAGCCATCGAGCAAGCCTGTGGCGGACTGTTCAAAACAGTGGCGCTCGAGCTGGGGGGTAAGGATCCGGCCTATGTCCGCGCGGATGCCGATATCGCTTTTACCGCTGCGCAGCTTGCCGACGGGGCGTTCTTCAATTCCGGACAGTCCTGCTGCGCCGTCGAGCGTATCTATGTACACAAACGGATCTTTTCACAATTTGTCGATTCGTTTTGCACCCGGGTCAGCGACTACAGGCTTGGCGACCCCACCGACCCGGCTACTACGCTGGGACCGGTAGTCAACACCCGTGCCGCCAACCGGGTACGCCGGCAGCTGACACAAGCCACTGCGCAGGGCGCCACGGCATTGATCGACAGCACCCGCTTCGCGGCCGACCAGGGCAAGGATCAGTACCTGGCACCGCAGGTGCTGATCGATGTCGACCACGACATGGACGTCATGCGCGAGGAAACTTTTGGCCCGCTGGTCGGCCTGATGCCTGTCGACACGGACCATCAGGCAGTCACGCTGATGAACGACAGTCAATACGGCCTGACCGCCTCTGTCTGGACAGCCGATAAACAGGCGGCCATCATGCTTGGAAGGCAATTGCACACCGGCACCGTC
>JALUUZ010000085.1 GCA_027021095.1 Gammaproteobacteria bacterium | reverse complement strand
GATCGAAGCCTGACAGACCGTGCATGACCTTCGGCGCCGTCATCACCCGCATCTTGCGCACGCCGAGATCGCTGAGTATCTGTGACCCCGCGCCGACGGTACGCAACTCGCGTTGCGGCTCGACCTCATGCGTATCCGCGTCCGCTTTCTGATAGTGCTTGCACAGCCTGGTGATCAGCTCGCGCTTGTTTTCCTGGTGGCGCAGCAGCACGATGACACCGGCTTCGGCCTCGCTGATCATCTTCATCGCCCGCCGCAGCGGCCAGCCGCAACCGGGCCGGGTCGCGGCCAGCAGGTCACACAGCGTGTTCTGCAGATGCACGCGGACCAGGATCGGCTCGTCCGCCTCGATCCTGCCCTTGACCAGCGCGAAGTGCAGCTCGTTGTCGATCGTATCCAGAAACGTATACAACCGGAAGCGCCCGAACTCGGTCTCGAGTTCACAATCGGTCACCCGCTCGATGGTTTTTTCGTTTTCGACACGAAACCGGATCAGGTCTGCGATCGTACCGATCTTCAATTGATGTTGTGCCGCGAACTTTTCCAACTGCGGGCGCCTGGCCATGCTGCCGTCTTCGTTCAGTATCTCGACGATCACCGCCGCCGGTTCGAGTCCGGCCAGGCGTGCGAGATCACAACCGGCCTCGGTATGGCCGGCGCGCGACAACACCCCGCCCGGCTGCGCCATCAGCGGGAAGATGTGCCCCGGCTGCACGACATCCTCGGGACCTGCGTCCTCGGCCACTGCGGCGCGCACCGTGGTCGCGCGGTCGGCGGCCGAAATGCCAGTGGTCACCCCTTTGGCCGCTTCGATCGACACGGTAAACGCGGTACTGTGCTGGGCATTGTTGACATTGACCATCAACGGCAGATTCAGCTGCTTGCAGCGTTCAGGCGTCAGCGTCAGGCAGATCAAGCCGCGGCCGTAACGCGCCATAAAATTGATGTCGTCGGCACTGACATGGGTGGCCGCCATCAGCAGGTCACCCTCGTTTTCGCGGTCCTCGTCATCCATGATGATGACCATCCTGCCATTGCGTATATCGTCAATGATTTCTTCGATTGAATTCATACTCGTCTGTCTACTTCAAAAAACCGTGCCGGCGCAGAAACTCCATATCGATACGCTGTGAACCCGCCTTGGCGGCCTCCTTGCCCAATAACAGGCGCTCCAGGTAACGCGCGATGATATCGACCTCCAGGTTGACCCGGGAGCCGACCGCATAGCTGTCCATGATCGTCTCCTGCAACGTATGCGGCACGATGGTCAGGTCGAACACCGCACCACTGACTGCGTTGACCGTCAGGCTGACACCGTCGACACAAATCGAACCCTTGACTGCGATATAGCGAGCGAGTTCCTCAGGCGCCTTGATCGAAAACAGCGCCGCCCGGCCGCTCTGGCTGCGCGCAACCACCTCACCGATCCCATCGACATGGCCGCTGACCAGGTGCCCGCCCAGTGGAGTCGAAAGTGTCAACGCCTTTTCCAGGTTGACCGGGTCGCCGACCTGCAAGCGGCCGATCCCGGTCAGCCGCAGGGTCTCGACCGAGACATCGGCCCAGAACCTGTCTGCCGTGTGCCTGGTCACAGTCAGGCACACGCCGTTGACCGCGATGCTGTCACCGACGGCCGTGTCATGCATTGCCAACTTACCGGTTTCGATGCCGATCCGCAGGTCGGTGCCTTGCGGTTGCGAATCGAACACGCTGCCCACCGCCTGGATCAATCCTGTGAACATGGTACCACCTGCCGCTCATCCTGCCATGCCGTATGGTGACGCAAATCCATACGAAAAAAAAGAGTCCAAATAAAAAGGATTTACAATCTCAGTAGTCGATCGTCGCGGTAATCCGCCAATCCCGGCCTACGGCACGCATATCACTGATATTCAACCCGATGCGCTGTTCCATCAGCTCCAGTGCCGGCAGGTTGAACAAACCGCGGGCCTGGTTACCCATCAAGTGCGGCGCCATATAGACAATTAATTCATCGATTAGCCCTGCTTGTAACATCGCGCCACTGAGCGTCGCGCCGGTTTCGAGCAGGACTTCGTTGATCTGCCTTTCCGCCAGGTAGCGCATCAACTCGACCAGGTCGATCATCTGCCCGCCTTCCGGGTGATAGATAATCTCGGCACCGGCAGCCGTCAGTTTGTCGACGATCTCTGCTTCCTCGGTGTTGGACACGATCACGGTACGCCCCGGCTGCGCAAGAATCCGTGCGTCCGGCGGCGTACTCAGGTGCGGGTCCAGGATCACCCGCAACGGCTGGCTGAAATCAGTCTCCTGCTGCAGCGACTCCAGGCGCACCGTCATGCTTGGATCATCGGCCAGCACCGTGCCGATTCCGGTCAGGATCGCACAGCTGCGTGCACGCAGACGCTGTACGTCTTGGCGTGCCTCCGGTCCGGTAATCCACCGGCTCTGTCCGGAGGCCATCGCCGTGCGCCCATCCAGGCTCATCGCCAGTTTGCAGCGCACGTAAGGACGATTTTCCTGCATACGCATAATGAATCCCGGGTTCAGCGCCCTGGCCTGTGACTCCAGCAAACCGACCTCGGTCTCGATTCCCGCGCGTTGCAAAGCACGGATACCCTTGCCGGCCACCTGCGGATTGGGATCCTGCATCGCGATCACTACGCGTTCGACACCGGCATCGATCAAGGCCCGTGTACAAGGCCCTGTCCTGCCATGGTGGCAACAGGGCTCGAGCGTCACGTAGACGGTCGCACCACGCGCCCGCTCCCCGGCGTCCTGCAACGCAATGATTTCGGCATGGGCCTGTCCTGCTCTCCGGTGCCAGCCCTGCCCGACCACCTCGCCTGCATTGACGATCACACAACCAACCCGGGGATTGGGCCGGCAGGTATACTCCCCTTTCCGGGCCAGGCGCAACGCCTGTGCCATCAATTCCTGTTCTGTCATACTCATCAGCTTTTTTTCTTCTGGTCTGTGCTCTCTCCGGCCAGGAATGACAACTGGTGCTTTTTCATTTCCGGCGACAGAGCCTGTTCGAGGCGGTCGATCTCGTCTCTGAACTCGGACACATCCTCGAAACTGCGGTACACCGATGCAAAACGCACATACGCTACCTGGTCCAGTTCGCGCAGCTCCATCATCACCCATTCACCAATATCGCGCGAACTGACTTCACGTTCTCCCTGGGTGCGGATATGGTGCATAATCCGGCTGATCGCCTGCTCGACCTGGTCGGTATCGACCGGGCGTTTCTCCAACGCGCGTAAAATACCGGTCCGCAGCTTGTCTTCGCTGAACTCCTCGCGGTCGTTGCTCGACTTGACCACTCGCGGCATCAGCAGTTCGGCAGTCTCGTACGTCGTAAAACGCGCGCCGCACTGCTGGCATTCACGCCGCCGGCGCACCTGGTCGCCTTCATTCGCAAGCCGCGAATCGACGACCCGGGTATCCTGTGCATTACAAAACGGACAGCGCATGGCGTTCTACCCGCTCACGACCGGTGCCCGTTACTGTTCATAGACGGGAAAACGCCGGCACAGTTCGGCCACCTTGTCGCGGGTGGCGCGGATGACCGCGTCATCGCCCAGCTTGTCGATCACATCACACATCAGGTTGGCCAGCTGTTCCGACTCGGCCACACCGAACCCACGGGTGGTGATCGCCGGTGTACCGACCCGGATCCCACTGGTGACGAACGGCGTCTGTGGATCATTCGGTACCGCATTCTTGTTGACCGTAATATGCGCCGCGCCCAACGCCGCGTCGACCTCCTTGCCGGTAAGCTG
>JALUUZ010000084.1 GCA_027021095.1 Gammaproteobacteria bacterium | reverse complement strand
TATGTCCACTACTGCACCAACCAGCGTGACCCGGCGGGTCACTTGGTAACGATGCTCAGCCGCGTTCATTCTGCTGGATTCCCTGTATCCGGGCTACAGACCTTGATGGTGATACGGATCTCACCATCATGCTCACTTGTTTCCAATACCTGGTGGCCGTTGATCCGGCTCCAGGCTGGAATATCGTTGATTGCCCCCGGATCAGTACACAAAACGACCAGGATATCACCCGCCTGCAAGGTCTGAACGAAATCCTGTGTACGAATCACCGGCAGTGGACAAAGCAGGTGGCGTGCATCGAGCTGGTGATGCGCTGCAGTCATCGCTGAACCTCGCTCCTCTGCTGCATTCAAACATGCCATTCCGGCAAGACTTCACTGGCAGGTATAGGACTGACCGTCAGGGTCCGTGATGTTCCCTGCGGATCAGTGACCTGAATATCCACCGTCTCGGCATCACGGCCCTGGCTGTAGCGTGCGGTAATACGTGCCGCCAGCTGTAAGTCATCGGCTGCCGGGTTGCCGTCGAGCAGTACCAACGGACCGGCATGGCTTTGCGGATCGAGGCTGGTATAGCGATAACGATAACCCGCAAGAAACCTGGATTCGCCTTCTTCACGGGCAATGATCATTTTGAATCCGGGACTCGGTCTCAGGTGCCTGCCAATCTTTAACAAAATAATATCATCGAAAGTATAGTCCCGCTCACCACGGGCTTTCCACAGATCGACCAGCTTAGCGGAGTAATTGGCATCGGTCAAAAAGCAGCAGCCGCCGGCTGGTTGTGCATAGTCGGAAAATCCATACTGCTTTGCCAGTGCCATCTGCGGTTTGCGTGAGCGGCCATGAAAATCGAGCAGCTTTTCGCGCTGTACCCAGCCTTCACGCTCGGGCAGGGTGGCCGGAAGATGCTGCGCGCACAATGGCCGCAGCAGCAGGTCACCGGCACCGGATTCACGAGCGACGACCGGCATGGTATCACGCCGCTGTGACATCGGGCGCTGTCCCATGACCTCACCAGTGATGATAAAGTCGAAACCATTGGCCTGAATCCATTCATAGGCTTTGCGGACCATAAAACCTTTGCAGTCGAGACAGGGATTCATATGCTGCCCGTAGCCATGCACCGGGTTCAGCAGAACCTGTTTATATTCCTCGATGACATCGACGATATGCAGCTTGATACCCAGCTGCTCCGCGACCCACAGTGCGTTGTTGCGTTTTTGTTTTTTCCGGTCCTTCTTGCGAATCGCATGGGTATGGCCCTCGACACAAAAACCGGTAAAGAAATTGATCCCTTCGACATGCACACCCTGGTCCATCACTAGCCGGGCTGCCAGCATCGAGTCCAATCCGCCGGAAATCAGTGCAATGGCCTTTCGTGGTTCGTTACTCATCGTCTCGTGCATAGTAATCGCGGTAGCGCATTATACCCGCATTTCTCACCCCCCTTCTACTGCGACGGCGCAATGGCACGCCCTGGCTGGCTTTCGCTCGGTCGGCGAGCCAGCGTGTAAAAAGCTTCTTAGCGTGATGCGATCTGTCGTGGTGGCGGTGCGTACAACGCACCCTACTTGCCTGCGCGTTCCTCGGTCGCGAAAGCCAGCCATGCCATACCCTTGCCATTTTGTGGTTACTTTTCCTGCCAACTCACGAAATTCGATTCGCTGCCGATACCTGAGGAAACCGGAGTAATTTTTGTCGCGCTGGCGAAAACGGTTTTTTGACCAGGCCACAATACGATCAGGAAGTGGAAACCGATGAACGATTTGACCATTACCGACTTAAGCGTCTGTGTAGTCGAACCATCCCATACACAGCTTAAAATCATCGAATCCAGGCTCAAGGAACTGGATGTCAAAAATATCACTGCTTTCAGTACTGGAATTGAGGCGATCGAAGGACTCGAGGACTACCAGCCTGACTTGGTGATCAGCTCAATGTACCTGCCCGACATCACCGGCACTGATATCGTCCTGTCGATGCGCGACAATGACAAATTACAGGACATCCCGTTTATGCTGATTTCGAGTGAAACCTCCTGGGATATACTTGAACCGGTACGCCAGGCGGGGGTTATCGCCATCCTGCCAAAACCCTTTGCGACGCAGGATCTGAAACGCGCACTTTACTCGACGGTGGACTATATCAATCCGGATCCGGGCGCGATCGCGGATCTCGAGCTCGAGGAACTGTCGGTGCTGGTAGTCGATGACAGTCCCCTGGCCCGGAAATTCATAAAAAATGTACTGAAAAACATCGGTATAGAAAAAATCACCGAGGCACGCGACGGTACCGAGGCGATCAAGCTGATCGACAAGGAATTCTACGACCTGATCCTGACAGACTACAACATGCCGAAGATGGATGGCGAAAAGCTGACTCACTATGTACGCGAAAACAGCAGCCAGTCCGCTGTGCCTATCATCATGGTCACCAGCGAGGGTGACGAAAAACGCCTGGCCGCGGTCAAGCAGGCTGGTGTGTCAGGCATCTGCGACAAACCGTTTGAAATCGAGTCGGTCAAAACCCTGTTGAAAAACGTGCTTGCAGAATAGTTCCGCTATTTACCGATACAAAAACTGGAAAAGATCCGGCCAAGCAGTTCGTCAGCGGTCACTTCCCCGGTAATCTCCGCCAGTGCCATCTGCGCCTGGCGCAGATCTTCGGCCAGCAGGTCACCGGCATGATGGACCTGCAATTGATCGACCCCCGCCTGCACCGCAGACTGCGCCTTGCGTATCGCCTCGAGATGACGGCGCCTGGCAAGAAACACACTCTCGGTCGTGGCTTTATATCCCATCGCCTGTTTCAAATGCCGGGTCAGGTTTTCGACCCCGGTATTCTGCGTAGCTGACAAATAGACGCTGGTGATGTCGTTCATCTCGAAGATCTGCGGCTTGTTGCCTGACAGGTCGATCTTGTTGTGGACGATCGTCACCGGAATGGATTTCGGAAAACGAGCAAGCAGATCGTGGTCATCTGCGCTGATGCCGACGGTGTCATCGACGACCAGCAGGATTCTGTCAGCCTGTTGGATCTGCTTCCAGGCACGGCGTATACCTTCCTGTTCGACCGGATCGGCGCTGTCACGCAATCCGGCCGTATCGACGATATGCACCGGCATGCCGTCGATGTTGATTTCATGAGTCAGCACATCCCGGGTCGTACCGGGAACCGCGGTGACGATCGCCCGGTCCTCACCGGCCAGCTGGTTCAACAGGCTGGACTTGCCGACATTCGGCTGCCCGCTCAATACAACGGTCATTCCTTCGCGTAACAGGTTTCCCTGGGTCGCGTTTTCCAGGACCGACACGATCTGGAACTGGATACTCTGCAGGCTGTCGATGATCTTGGTGTCTGACAAAAAGTCGATCTCTTCTTCCGGAAAATCGATCGCCGCCTCGACATACATCCGCAGCTCGGTAAGCTGTTCGACCAACTGTTTGATCTTTTTAGAAAACTCACCCTGCAGTGACTTCTGTGCCGCCTTTACCGCCTGGGAGGAGCCGGCATCGATCAAATCCGCGACCGCTTCGGCTTGGGCCAGGTCCAGCTTGTTGTTTAAAAAAGCGCGTTCAGAAAACTCACCCGGCCGCGCAAGCCGGGCACCCAGTGAGACGACGCGGTTCAACAGCAGATCGAGCACCACCGGTCCACCATGCCCCTGGAGCTCAAGCACATCTTCGCCGGTATAGGAACGGGGCGCATCGAAATACAAGACCAGACCCTGGTCCAGGACTTCATTCGCTGCATCACGGAACTTGGCAACGACGGCCTGACGTGGTGGTGGAAGACTGCCACAGACCTCTATG
>JALUUZ010000083.1 GCA_027021095.1 Gammaproteobacteria bacterium | reverse complement strand
CAGGCCGTAGTTGGTCGGATGATCCTTGTCGGGGCGCATCGAGACGATCTTGCCGTTCTCAACCTGGATGATGGTGCCACAGCCGACGCCGCAATAGGGGCACTGGGCCAGCGCGGTCTTGCGCTTTGGTGCCGGCTTGGCTTTGGCGGGCGCCGCTTCGAGCTCCGGGTTGGCGCCGACGAACAGGCTGGTACCAGCTGCCGCACCGGTGATAAACGCACTGCCTTTGAGGAAATCTCGTCTGGAAACCTTATAACGCTTCATACTCTTCTCCTTCGATAAACGGAATTCAGGGCTGTTTTTTTTCAGCTGGTGCGGTACGCAGGTAAGCGATGATGTCATCGATCGTCTTGTCGTCGAGATCGGCGAGCGCCTGCGGGCCCTGGAAAGGCAACATACGGGTAAAGGAACGCCCTTCCTTGATCGTCACCCGGATAAAGCCGTCGGACACCTTGTCCAGAAACCCTTTTTTGCCGATCGCCGTGCCGGTACCGCCGGCGGCATAGCCGTTTCCACCGGGACCGTGACAAGTCGCACAGATCTGCTCAAAAATCAGCTTGCCCCGGCGTTCATCACCCTGGCTGCGTGGCTGTGAATCGACCTCCTTGATCCGCGAAGGCAACTTGGCATGATCACGCAGGAAAGCCACGATCGCCATGATTCCCTCCTTGCCCAGATGTTTGAAGGGGGGCATGCCAGTACCCGGCCTGCCATCACGAATAGTCTCATACAGAAAATCCACGGGAGCGATCGACAGAAACTCCTGGTTGGTCAGGGACGGTGCCACGCCGGGCTTGCCGATCGCATCGGCCTGATGACAAAAGACGCAGTTCTGCTGATAAAGAAGCTCGCCCTTGAATGCCAGGTTCGGGTCGACATACGGGATATCCTTTGCAGGGCTTTTCTTCGAAGCAGGCTTTGCAGCAACCTTTTTGGGCGGTGTCGTTGCCGGGTTGGCCGCCGCAACCGGCTTGTTGGCGACCTTGTTGGCTGCACCGGTTTTACCGGTATCCTGTCCCTGGTCGCACGCCACCAATGCAAGCACCGCTACAGCAGTCAATACGTACTTGATCATATTCACATCCTCATCACTCGTTTTTGTATGCCTGTACCTCGTATGCTGAAGCGCCCTGGCAGAGCGCTTCAGCATACGGTTAAATTCTGATGTGATGCTATAGACTGAAATGCACAGTCTCATTGACACAAGTCAAGAAAACGGTTGAATACTCAGAACACACCAATACCGATCATCCATCGATGATCAGCCGCGTGAGCAACTCACAGGTTACAGAAAAAAGGCTGGAAGCAAAGCAGCAGGAATCGCTACAACGCAAGGGTCTTCAGCTCTTCCATCGCCAGAATCTCGACCTTCTTTTTGTCGACATTGATAATTCCTTTATCACGCAAACTCTTGAACTGCCGGCTGACTGTTTCGATCGCCAGGCCCAGGTAGTTGCCTATGTCCTGCCGGCTCATGAACAATGTGATCGTATTCTCCAGTTCACCGCGTTTTTGCAGGCGCTCGTAGAGATTGACCAGGAACCTGGCTATACGCTGCTCAGCGGTGGTCGTTCCCAGCAGCATCAATACATGTTCCTCACGCCGGATCTCACGGCTCATGATCTTGGTCAGATCCTCGAGCAGGTTCGGCAGCTTGGCACTGGCTTCACGAAGCTTTTTGAAGGGCAGGTGGCAGACTTCGGTATCGGTCAAAGCGATTGCATCGCACGGGTGAATCTTCTCATCCACCGCATCGAGGCCGACGATCTCGCCGTACAGATGAAAACCGGTCACCTGTTCGCGGCCATCGATAGTCACGCCGCTCGTTTTCAGTGCTCCCGATTTTACGGCATAAATACCGTGGAACTCGTCCCCGGTCTTATAGAGGTGGTCCCCGGCTTGGAGCTTGAAACGGTGTGTGACCACTTCGTCCATCAGGTTGAACTCATTCCCATCCAGTGAAGTGGGCAAACACAGCTGCCTGACACCACAGTTCTGACATGCATTCTTGATCTTACCCAGCCGCACAGTGGTCATGTATCAACCCTTAGAAAAATTCAAGTACCTTTACCCACACAGTCCGCCATGCCTCTACCGTGATGGCACCATCGCCTGCCCGCCCCCCGCTGCGCACGGTGGTGTAGTTTACATGGTACATTAGCAAAGTCTTAATTACGACAAAAATATCCGCACACCGCCCCCGCTGCCCGCACACTAATCCTGATCTTTTTACTTAAGTTTACAGCGGATATTATATATAATTCATGCAACCGATTACCATTACTTTCTTCCGGCACTTTGACCGGCATCAAATACTTTTGGCTCTTTGGAGATATTGTATCGGCCAGAAAACCCAGTATGCTTAGAAGCTGTAAAGCATTGTCAGCCACAGCGGCCTTTCCTGCCGCTGGCTGCAACTTTTCAGGCCTGAACGCAGTCTGAACCGTACGCAACCGGAATCCACCACAAAACATGACGAAAGAGCACACACAAAAGAAATTGATTGACCGCTTTGGCCGCCAGGTCGAGTATGTACGCCTGTCTGTCACCGACCGCTGTGACTTGCGTTGCTTTTATTGTATGCCAAAAAGCCACAAGGAATTCCAGGCACCTGCACACTGGCTCGATACGGGCGAAATCGAACGTGTGATCCGCGCGTTTACTACGCTGGGTACACGCCGGGTACGCATCACCGGCGGGGAACCGCTGACCCGCCATGACCTGACGGGGCTGGTACAACGGCTGGCCGCACTGCCGATGCTTGAAGACCTGTCGCTGTCCACCAACGCGATCCGGCTGGAGAAATTCGCCACACCACTGCGCCAGGCAGGTATACAACGTATCAATGTTTCGCTCGATACACTCGATGCGGTGAAATTCAAGCAGATTACACAAGGAAAGCTCGACAAAGTGATTCGTGGCCTGATGGCGGCAAAGGAAGCCGGATTTCAGCCAATCAAGATCAATATGGTAGTCATGCAGGGAATCAATGACCACGAAGTCCTCGAAATGGTCGACTTCTGCGCAGAGCATGGTTTCACACTACGTTTTATTGAAACCATGCCGATGGGCGAAACCGGCCGCAATGCCCAAAACCACTACATCAGCCTGCACCGGATCAAGGCCAGGCTGGCCCGGCGCTATACACTGATCCCGGATATCATGCCTGGAGGCGGACCGGCACGCTATGTGCGTATTACCGGCACTGACACCAAGATCGGCTTTATTACACCAATCTCCCAGCATTTCTGTGATACCTGCAACCGTGTCCGGCTGTCGGTGGATGGAACATTGTATATGTGCCTGGGCCAGAATCACCGCTTTGCCCTGCGCCCGCTGCTGCGCCAGGGCATTTCCGACGAAGCACTGCAACAGGCAATTACCCAGGCCATCGACCTCAAACCGGAAAGACATGAGTTTACTGAAAAACCCTCGCAGGTGGTCAGATTTATGTCGATGACCGGCGGATAGCGGGAAACAACAGCGTAAACACGCTGCCGCGGCCAGGCGCACTGGCCACGTGAACATGTCCGTCATGGGCATGCAGCAGCTCATCGACGATCGCCAGGCCCAGCCCGGTTCCCTTCGATGTTTCCTTGGTCGTATAGTAACGGGTAAAGATCTTTTTGATGTCCTCCTGCTGAATGCCGTGGCCGTTATCCTTGACCTGAATCTGCACATAGGGCCCTGCAAGCCGCCCCCCACAAACCGTGCACACTGGCGGTGAACCGGATTCTTGATAACACGCAGACACAGTAATTCGCCCCCTGTCGGAAATCGCGTCCCGGGCATTGATGCACAGATTCAGCAACACCTGGCTCAACTGAACCTTCCCAATTCTGACCGGTGGCATAGGCTGCTGAATATCTTTAACGAACACGATCGTTTTTGCAGACAGCGCACGCAGCATCTCCACCGTCTGGTCGGCCACACTGCCAACCGACACTGATTCCGTCGCCTGATCCGCGACACATTCTTCGCCGCGCAAAAACCCCATCAGGTGTTGTACCAGGTCGTTGGCACGCGACGACGAATAGGCCACTTCCTGGAGGTAGGATTTGAGCACCGCGTCCTTCTCAGTATCATCGATGATATCCAGTGCCAGGCCGTTGTAACCAATGATCGATGCCAGGTAGTTATTGAAATCATGCACGATACCACTGGACAACTCACCGAGCGCGAGCATCTTTTGAGCTTTGTCCGAATTCAGCACAGTCGTCGCCTGCACCGCCGTGGCGGCAAGGTCCGTAGCAGTGGTGCCGATACCGGCAGGCAGGTCTGCCACCAGCATCGTTGCAGGGCTTGCCGTCCCTGTCTCATCGGCAGTCTCTGTGTCACCGGACTTGAACACCAGCGAAAGATACTGATTGCCGCCATAGAAATTCGAGCGCGAGACTTCGACCAGGAAACGGGTAAATTCACTCCTGCCATCTTTACCACAGACATAGATATCGACTTCGGTGGATCGGATTCGCGAGACCCGGAACTGATTGAGATAACTGTTGAACTCCTTCTTATAAGTAGGAGCGATCAACAACTCCAGTGGTTGCCCCAACAGTTCTGTCACTGCATAACCAAACAGCCTGGCCGCATGCTGGCTGCACAGCACGATACTGTTTTCCTGGTTGATCGTGACGATAGCGTCTTTGACTGTCAGCAATATCTCGTTGAGCAGCAAATCATATTTGAGTTCTCCAGGAGCGACATAACTTCTATTCATAGTAAACCCTTAGTGTTAACCCCTTGGTTCTAATCCCGCTGTCATCCACCGCGGTCACTAACAAGCCTTGATACGGGACTGCATTGGCCTGATGTACTCGACATCAGGGATAAGCCGTGCTGGTTCCATGGCATACCCGGAACACTGCCGGTATTCATCCCTCCCGGCATTGTGATCGTGCTCCGGTACTTGCACGCCAAAATCTTTACAGTGATAACACTGGCGGATCAATGTCGATAAGACGGCGACAGGGCTGTCACCGCGCAACAGGTCCTCGTCTTCACGCCCCTCGGCGAGCCGCAACAGAAAGCCCGCGATCTTGCATAGATCTTCCTTCTCCAGGCCCCACTGCCCTATATCCAGGACCGCGTAGTCCAGCCTGCAGCCAGGTTTGTCGCCTTGTCCTGGCTCAGGCTGGGCAGCCGTCTTGGTTTCCGGGGACGGCCGTGTCAAGCTGTCGAAGAGTGTAAACAGCATGCTGCTGATCTGTGTCCTGTCACCGTGATAAAATATGTTCATGCTGCCACCTCCATTCGGTAATCGGTCCTTTTTCCTCCGCGGTATACCGCCCTGCGAAAGTGTTCGTCGACATCGATCCACACCGCCACTGACAAGGTTTTGCCAATCCGGGTCGCTTTGCCATCACCAAAACGACGCATCGACAGGCCTATCCTCTTCAACAACCGTTCCATCGCCACGCTGGTCACTGCAACGAACTGGCGCACACCCCGCGAGCGCGCAAATTCATAGCCTGCTCGTAAAATATTCAACGTGATCGGATGATTGGAAAACTGGCGGTAATCACTGACACCCTCCGGCGACACTGCAAACCGGCTGATTTCCCAGATCGCCGGATCACAGGGCGCGGCTTCACCACGCAGCAGTTCCGGAAAGGTGTCTTCGAGCATATAAGGCGCCGTGGTACGCAAAAACCGCCAGCACCCCTCGACGCGGTCTTCCTGGTGCGCGATCACGTAGATAGGATCGCGGTCATCGTAGGGATCGCTCTCAAAACCGTTTTTGGAATCTACTTCCCAGCCAAGCTTCTGAAAAAAGACCTCGTTCCTGAACGAGAACATGCCATCGAGAATGGACTGCCTGACCACGGCAGAATCGGAACAATGGTTACGGGTAATAAGAATATTACACATTGCAGCCTCCGGTAGATCGTTATTTAGCGAGTAAATAACAGATCGACCACGACGAACAGCTGCAAGATCTTACAGGTTTTTTGTAACGTTATGTTTTACAATAAATTATTTCCGCTTGCCGGATAGGCGCGCTGCATCCTTGACGATCTTGTCGCCGGTAATCATCGCCTTGACCAGGTTTTCTTTCTCCAACACACTCGAAATACCGACCCCGACAAGATGTAGAAAAACCAGGAACAACGTAAACTCGGCCGCAGACTCGTGAATTTCTTCCCAGAATTCCTCCCGTGCCTTGGCCAGCCCTCCCTGTTCACCACCGTTCCTGGGGAGACGGCGCAAGAATGCAGCATGGGTGGCTTGCGCGACCGAGGAGCGCACAGGCAAGGTAGGATGCGTTGTACGCACCAACACCACGACAGCTCGTATCGCATCACGCGAAGAGGCTTTTACACCTGGCTCGCCGACTGAGCGAAAGCCAGCCAGGGCGTGCCATTGCGCCGTCGCAGTAGAAGGGGGGTGAGAAGGATGGACCGGCCCGACAGCAGCAAAGGGACCCTTGCCTTCCTCCAAGGCATACACTTTCAACCCGCTGACACAGGTCACTGCCAGACTGACAAGCAGCGCGACGATCATCCAGCCACCCGCCGGATTATGCCCCAGGTGGAGTTCCGGCCGGCCTGCCAGCATACTCTGCACATAGCGTTTCACCTTCCTTGGCCCGACGACAAAATTACGAAACCGGGCATAGTGACTGCCGATCACCCCCCACAGCAGCCTGAACGCCACCAGCCCCAATACCGTATAGCCCGAATACAGGTGCCAGGCAGACTCCTCTTCACCACTGAGGTAGGCAACCGTGAAGGCTGCCACCAGGCTCCAGTGACCAATCCTGACCAACGGATCCCAGACACGAATTTTACTGTGCATTTCAATTCTCCTTCGCGGGCGAAACCCAGCACGCATTGCCCGCCTAGCCCGCATTTCTCACCACCCTTCTACGGTGCGTACAACGCACCCTACACGGCGCCATGGCACGCCTTGGCAAGCCGCTTTTGTGTTTCCAGTACAACTATGGCACTGTATCCCTCGAAATACATCAGGCATATGCCTGCCTTGCTGCCGCTTTAGACAAATGTTCGATAAGACCGGCCTGTTCCGGTAACCCAAAACGAGTAGCCAATGCACAACATAGAAAACAAAGACAAATTTCTGCTCCTGCTGCTGACACTGATGATTCTGTTCAGCGGGTACGACCTGTTCTCAGACCTGGCGCACGGAACACCCCTCACTCATGTTCTCAGCGAAGCCGCATTGCTGGCACTATCACTGACCGCGATCAGCTGGCTGATTTTCAGCCTGTACAGACAGCAGCGTGAAATCAACGCGCTTCGCCAGGCATTGGATAAAGCCACGCAGTCAGCTCCGCCGGCTGAACCGTATCTGGTTGAAGCGCGTAAAGAAATGGCCGCTGTCATTGTCCAGCAATTCGCTGACTGGGGGCTGTCACCAAGTGAACGTGAAATCGGCCTGCTGCTGTTGAAGGGGTTGAGCCTGAAGGAAATAGCACTGGCTCGCAATACCCTGGAAAAAACCGTACGCCAGCAGGCCTCTTCAATCTACAAAAAATCCGGCCTGAGTGGACGCCACGCCTTCGCCGCCTGGTTTATCGAAGATATTCTTTGAGTTCACTGCTGCAATATTCTGCACCCCATTAGCTCCAAGGAAACTGCGGTGTTGGTACATACGATGCATCCCCACCCCCACTAAAATCTACAGTTTCAAATACTTAGCCCGCACTACTCATCACCTGTTCATCGCGAGACGGTGCAAGTGGACGGCTTTCGCGGCCGAGGCGCGAACAGGGTGCAGGGGGACGTTGTACGCAGCAGCAACACCACGACAAATCGAATGACATGACATGGTGATTGTCTTGCAATCCGGCCCGCCTGTTGAGATCGAACAGTTCTGCTACTATGATATAGACATAGATTCCGGATCCACTGGGTTTTCAGCAGTTCTTATTCCGGCCGAAACCGGTTCTGACAAAACCCGTCCTGGTTTCCGGTGGCCCCCGGGCAGGGAGATACGACACGGCTTATGAATGCTCATCGCCTGTTTGAACAATTTATCGAATCCTTGAACAAAGCGAATGATTTTGCAAGTGTCTATGACTCTTGCGTCTGGCTGTGCGGAGAATACGGCTTTGACCACTTTCACTATGGCGCACGTATTCCCACCTCGCTGACCCGGCCCTCGTTCATCCATATCAGCGGCTATCCATTGGAGTGGTGGGAAAGATACAAAAGCAACAACTATATCGCTTTCGATCCGACCGTTGCACACTGCGCCAAAAGCGTCCTGCCGTATGATTGGAATGACATCGAATCACGGCCCCGAACCAGCAGTTCCAATAAGCCGGGGATACCGGATGTCATGCGCGATGCCAAGGAATTCGGCCTGGTCAACGGCATCAGTATTCCGTTGCATGACGCCAACGGTGTTTTCTCGATGCTGAGTTTTACTTCGTCGAGTCACTATTCCACGAGCCGGCACAAGTTTTCACGCCTGCTGCCCACGGCACACTATATTTCCAGCCTGACACATGAAACCGTCATGCGTATCGCCAGGCAGAACCAGGAAACGGCGCTGTCACAACAATACCGGCTGACCAAACGAGAAAAAGAATGCCTGTTGTGGGCCGCCGAAGGGAAAACCACCTGGGAAACCTCGCAAATCCTGAATATCTCCGAACGCACCGTGGTGTTTCATTGCCAGAATGCATCACAGAAACTGCATGTCAATAACCGCCCACAGGCGATCGCCCGTGCTATTTCGCTCGGCATCATCAGCCCGCAGTTTGGTGACTGAACAGGGTCACACAACGGACCACAGCATTTTCCCCGCCACCAACGCGAGAAACACCGCAAACAGCCGCTTCAGCACCGGCGAAGACAGGCGGTGTGCGAGCTTGGCACCAAGCGGTGCAGCAAAGACACTGCCAAGCACGATCGCCAGAAACGCAGGCCACAGGATATAGCCGGACGCTGCCGGCGGGCTGGCCGGGTCGGACAATCCAACCAACAGAAAACCTGTCATGCCCGCGAGCGCGATCGGGAAACCACAGGCAGCAGAAGTGCCGACTGCCACTTTGATCGGTACATTGTGCCAACTGAGATACGGCACACTGAGCGTCCCTCCACCGATACCGACCAGCCCGGAAAGATAACCGATCACCAGCCCCGCGCCGGCCTGGTAGCGCTTGCGCGGTAACCGGCGGTGCGGTTTGACTTTCAGGGCCAAGCCCATCTGTATCGCTGCCAGGAGTTCGAAACCGACGAAAACAACCACCAGAAAATCATTCCTCAACACCCTGGCGCTGACGGCTGCCAGGATCGCGCCCGGCAGCAGGCCAAGGCTGAGTGCACCCAGCACTGCCAGGTCGACAGCATTTTTTCGGTAGTGACTCCAGGCGGAAGAGAGCGAGGTGACGACGATCGTCGCCAGCGAGGTGCCGATCGCGACCTTCATCAGCAGCGGCGCGGCAACACCCTGCGCAGGCAGCAGGTGATACAGGATCGGCACGATGACCAGGCCCCCACCTACACCAAACAGCCCGGCCAGCAGGCCGGCGAAGACACCGCCTGCTACATAATAGAAGAAGACTTCCAACGAGACCCCGCGATCACGCAATCCAGACGCTTTTGACGTTGACAAACTCACGGATACCGTGATGACACAGCTCCCGGCCGTAACCCGAGGCCTTGACGCCACCGAACGGCAAGCGTGGATCACTCTTGACCATCCCGTTGACGAACGCCGCACCACACTCCAGCCGCAGTGCAATCTGCTCTCCCAGCGCGGTATCTGCGGTCCACACACTCCCACCCAGACCAAAACGACTGGCATTGGCGATACGTATCGCCTGCTCGACGTCCGCCGCCCGGATCACGATCGCCACCGGGCCGAACAATTCTTCATTGTAGGCACGGACGCCGGGTTTGACATGGTCCATGATCGATGGCTGATAGTAGGCACCCGGACCATCCACCGGTGCACAGCCGGTCACGATCACTGCCCCCTGTTCCAGTGACTCGCGCACCTGCTGATGCAACTCGTCGCGCAGGTCGACGCGGGCCATCGGGCCAAGTGTCGTCGACGCCTCGAGCGGATCACCCGGTTGCAACGCCTCGACCGCTGTTTTGAATGCGGGCAGGAAGCTGTCCGCCGCCTCGCCCACGAGGATAAACCGCTTGGCGGCAATACAACTCTGCCCGGTATTCAGGTAACGTGAAGTGACGCCCCATTTGACTGCCTGCTCCATGTCTGCATCCGGCAATACGATAAACGGGTCCGAGCCGCCCAGCTCGAGCACCGAATGCTTGATCATTTCACCAGCCCGGCTGCCAACCTGGCGCCCGGCCGGCTCACTGCCGGTCAATGTCACCGCCTGCACGGCGTCATCGGCAATCACATCCGCCACCACTGACGCCGGGATCATCAATGTCGTGAAGACATGTTCTGGAAAGCCCGCCTGCCGGAACACCTCTTCTATCGCCAGCGCACACTGCGGTACATTCGAAGCATGTTTGAGCAAACCGATATTACCGGCGGCCAGCGCCGGGGCGGCAAAACGGAACACCTGCCAGAACGGAAAGTTCCATGGCATCACCGCAAGCACTGTGCCCATCGGCTGGTAGGTGACGTAACTCTTCCCGGCATCGGTCTCGATGATTTCGTCTGCAAGAAACTCTGCAGCATGTTCGGCGTAGTAGTCGCAGACCAACGCGCATTTCTCGACTTCGGCCCGTGAGTCGTTGATCAGCTTACCCATTTCCAGGGTGATGAGCCGTGCATAGTCTTCCTTGTTGTCACGCAACACCTTTGCTGCAGCGCGCAACAGAGCGGTACGATCGGACAACGCACTGCCTTGCCAGTCCTGCCTGGCCGCCACACAGGACTTCAACACCGCCTGCAGTCGCGATCTCTCCCAGTAGGAAAAAGACTGCAGCACTTCACCATTTGCCGGATTTATCGACTCCAACGCCATACCGCCTCTCCTTTCTCAGATCCTGTCCCGGCCGGAAGACTTTTCCCGGCAGCCCTGACAACTCAGCGACGAATTACTCAGTGTACTGCGCCCGGCAGGGTATCGATGCGCCAATTGTACCATAATAACGCGGTTTTTCCCGCGGGTACTCAAGGCTTTCCGCTCACCGGCCCGGCACCTGTCAGACAGGGTTGGCAATTCAACGATGAAATGACGCGGCCGCGTTAGTATTACCCTTGTCTTGTGCTATAAATGATGATATCGGCAGAAATGACACGCAGTCCCGAACCACGATCTTACTGGCATGTACAAGCAACCCCTCTCAATCTGTATCCTCGGTGGCAGCGGTTTCGTCGGCCGGCACCTGGCTGCGCGGTTGGTCAAAGATCAGCACCGGATGACTATCCCGACACGACACCCCGACAGCGCCAAAGCGCTGAAGGTCCTGCCTGGAGTCAGCCTGGCCGCGGCTGACTGTCATGACCCGAAAACCCTGGACCGTCTTTTTTCCAAGGCGGACCTCGTGATCAACCTCGTCGGCATACTGCATGAAAAAAAGGACAATGGTAAGGGGTTTCATCATGTGCATGTCGAGCTGGTGGAGAAAATAATCGCTTCATGTGAACGCTGCGGCATCCGGCGTTTCCTGCACATCAGTGCACTCAACGCACACCCGACCAAGGCACCGAGCTACTACCTGCAGTCGAAAGGGGAAGCCGAAGAGATCATTCATGCCACGGCCAGTGAGGACTTCCAGCCGACGGTATTCCGGCCAAGTGTCATTTTTGGCGAGGACGACCGCTTCCTCAACCGCTTTGCCGGCATCATACGCCGGTCACCCTACCTGATCCCGCTGGCCTGCGCCAAGGCCAGGCTGGCCCCGGTCTATGTCGGTGACGTTGCAGAGGCCATCGCGCGCTGTGTCGGCAACCAGCACGCTACGGTAAAGACCTTCGAGCTCTGCGGGCCGGACGAGTACACACTCAAAGAACTCGTCGAATACCTCGCACGACTGCTGCACAAACGCCGTAAAGTGATCGGCCTGGGAAAACTGTCGTCAAAGCTCCTTGCCCGTATCCTGGAAATGCTGCCCGGCAAGCTGATGTCGAGAGACAATTTCCGCTCATTGCAGGTCGACAGCCTGTGCAAAATCAACGGTCTCGACGAGCTTGGTATCGTCCCGCACACCATCGAAGGAATACTGCCCCAGTACCTGGCCGGGCAGACCGCACGCAGGCGCTATGACCTGTACCGCAGGCAGCCGCCTCAACACCTGTAACTAGCCCGCGTTTCTCACCTCAATAGGAAACTTTCTTGTTCTGGCGCAACCGTGACAATACCCGGTCACGCTGTTCCTTCGGCAGCGCACCGATACGTTTTACTGCACGATAGAACGCCCGCATATCACCCTGGTGCTGTGCCAGCAGGTTGAGAAACGACCTGACATGGGTGTAGTAGGTCGCCAGTGTCGAAAGCCGCGCATTGTTGACCCCCTGGGCCATCCAGGCATCGAAGCCGGAATATCCGCCCCAACCCTTCTTCAGTTGCCGGTACGCCTGCTGCATCTGTGCGAGAATCTTTTTCTTTTGCCGGCGTTTCTCACTGTCCGGGATGGCCCTGGCATAAAGCTGCTTCAGACGCCGGCGGTAACCCAGTGCAAAGCGGATAAAGGCCTGCTCGTAGCGCTTGTTGGCGGCATAAGCCTTGGCCAGGCCCGGCGCCCGGCGCCGGTGCCGCACCCAGCGCTCGATGCCGGTCAATTCGACGGCCGTCGCCAGGGACTCATTGAAAGTCGTATCGTTCTTGATATAGATGACCTGGTGTGTCAGCTCATGAAAAATCAATCCGGCCAGTTGGTCCTCTGAACGCCCGATAAACGTATTCAGCACCGGGTCGGAAAACCAGCCCAGTGTCGAGTAGGCAGTCACACCTTCGACCGCCACGTCATACCCCTGCCGCTTGAGTTTCAAAGCCTCCGCCACCGCTCTGCGCCTATTGAAGTACCCTTTGTATGCCAGGCAGCCCAATACAGGGAAACACCATTTCTTCGGCTCGACGGAAAACTCCGGTGCGGCGACCACATTGTAGACAATACTGTCACGCCGGATGTCGACATAGCTTCTGAAACTGTAGTTCTTCGGCAGTTTCAATTCACGGCTGGCGAAACGGCGGATTTCACTGACCAGCTTCAAGCGTTGTTTCAACCTGTCGCTGGTTTTTTCCGACTGCAGCAGCATCTCGATATCCTGGCGCTTGGCCCACACACGCAGGTGCCCGCCTACCGATTGTGAGTAGTAGCCGACCGTCGCACAACCGCTCAGGAGCACTGCCCCCGCAAACAAAACTGAAAGCTGCAATCTAATCACCAATCCACGTATCCAGGCTGCTATTCCGCTGCTGTTACTTTTACCTGTTAATCCACTTTTAATCAAGATAATATAACACCCATGGAAATCTATCTCGTCGGTGGCGCGGTACGCGACAAACTATTAGGGCTCCCGGTCAAGGACAAGGACTGGGTGGTGGTTGGCGCGACCGCCGAACAGATGCTGGCACAAGGCTACCAACAGGTCGGCAAGGACTTCCCGGTCTTTCTGCATCCACAGACCAAGGAAGAATATGCACTGGCACGTACTGAGCGCAAGACAAGCCGTGGTTATACCGGGTTCGAAACCGTGGCCACGCCGGATATCACATTGGAACAGGATCTGCAGCGCCGTGACCTGACGATCAACGCGATGGCGGAATCCACCGATGGCCAGTTGATCGATCCGTTCCACGGGCAGCAGGACCTCGAAGCCGGACTGCTGCGCCATGTTTCAGAAGCCTTCGCCGAAGATCCGCTGCGAATACTGCGCGTGGCACGCTTCGCCGCACGGTATGCACCATGGGGTTTCAAGGTCGCCCATTCGACCAACCGGCTGATGCGGCAAATGGTGGCCGAGGGCGAGGTCGATGCCCTGGTACCGGAGCGGGTCTGGGCCGAAACCTGCAAAGCCTTGTCCGAAAAAAAACCGGCACGTTACTTCCAGGTGCTGCACGGCTGCGGCGCCCTGGCCGTAATCTTTCCGGAAATCGAGCGCTTGTATAAGCACGACACACGGACGACACACGACAAGGACCACAACAGCGCATTGTGCAACCTCGACAAGGCCGCCGAACTCAGCACCCAGGCGGAAATACGTTTCGCCGCACTGCTGCTGCCGGTGCACTACCATGCAACAGGCGATATCGATGCGCTGTGCGAACGGCTGAAAACACCCAAGCGCTTTCATGAACTGGCCAAGACAGCGGGCACGCTGCTCGCCCGGTACAACGAACAGGCGCCCCTGTCAGCCATACAACTCCTGAATCTCTTTATGCAACTCGACGCATTCAGGCGGCCACAACGTTTCCGGGACGCGCTGACTGCATGCCAGGCCGATAGCGAACATCCGCTCGGCACCGCTGACAGACTCGCAGAAGCACTGACAGCCTGCCTGGAAATCGATGCAAAAAGATTCATCGCGCAGGGCCTGCAAGGCAGGCAGATCAGTACCGCACTGTTCGACGCACGCGTCGAAAGGCTGGAGCAGATGTTCAACGGGGCATGACTTGAATTTTCTGCCGGCAAAAACTATAACTATCCCTATGAGGAGTACGATCACTAGCCCGATGCAGATTCCAGAACTGTCGGACAATGAAATCGCTGAGCTGTGCCGGATGCGCCTGCAACTGATCAAACTGATGCGTGAAGGTGTCAGCTTCTGGAACGGCCATGCGCTGGACTACTCCGACAAGTACCGTGATTACAGCGAAATCTACGACAAAGACACCAAGCAACGCTACTACCATCATTCCGATATCTGTGCGCTGGCACTGCAGGAGCTGGAAGCGCTGCCGGAAGAATTCAACAAGTATGAAACACTGCATTATATCGAAACACTGAAACGCAGTACCGCCTGCCCCGTCGGACTCTCGTACTCGGAAAACTCTGAACTGCTGGAAAAGATTGCGCTGCGTGTAGGCCAGATCGAGAACCGGTTCGACAGACTATAAACGAATTGCACGTACAAACATTTTTTTGCATCGGAATGCTATTGGTGCGCATGGCGTATCGGTGCGTGCAACGCACCCTACTTTGGGGCATGACATTTTCTTGCTGTAATTCCTTTGGTGTGCTTTGCACACCGTCATGACGGTGCGGGGCACGTCGTATGTACCAACACCACGACGAATCGAATCGCATCACGTGGCGATCCTTCCACACATGGTATTTCCTTGCCGCAAGGCCTTAGCCGATAAACCGTTGTTCCAGTCTCTGCAACACAAAAGCCATCCGCGTATAACTTGCGCTGAATGCTGCCAGTGCACCCAGCGAATTGGCCAGTGCATCGGCCCACTCGAACATCCGCACACCCCCTGCCGCCTGCAGATATTCCAGGCCTATCCCCATACCGATAAACGCAATGGCCAGGGCCAGCCTGGTCCCGGCACCGCGATACAACTGTGCGTGCCACGCCATCAGCGTAAAATACGCAAGAAAATGTCCGAGCTTATCACCCCATTCGATATCCAGCGGGATTCTGGGCGGCTTCGGGGTCAGGCTCAGGTAAATCACCGTAGCGATCAGCGCCACGCCGACCAGCTGCCACAATACGAAATAGCGCAGATTTCCTTCCCTGTTCTTATACAGCATAACCATCGATCAACCCGTAATACAAAAAATAGAACAACGCACCGCCAAGAAGAAAACGGTAGATCACGAACGGAAACATGCCTATCCGTTCGATCAGCCTGAGAAAAAGATAGATACACAGGTAGGCGGTCGCGGCTGAAACCAATATCCCGACACCCAGGATATCCCACTGCACCGCACCACTGGACTTGTGTAACAAGGTATTGGTCTGTGCTGCGGTTGCCAGCACGATCGTCGGGATCGACAACAGAAAAGAAAAGCGCGCAGCGGCTTCGCGGCGAAAGCCGAGCAGCAAGGCCGCGGTAATGGTAATGCCGGAACGTGATGTGCCCGGCACCAACGCACAGGCCTGTGCCACGCCGATGATCAAGATGTCCTTCCAGCCGATCGTGCCAAGTCCCCGCTGCCGCGCTCCCTTAGCATCAGCGATCCACAACAAGATACCGAAAAGCACCGTCGTCGTCGCCACCACCGCCGCCGAACGCAAGCCCTTGCCAAGCCAGAACGCCAGGCCGATCAGCAGCGCCAGGGTCAGTGCAGCCAGCAACAGGTATCCGGCCTTGCCGAACTCGCGCCGCAACAGGTAGAACCCGGTCAGCACCAAGCCTGTCACCGCGGTCACCACCGACATCAATATCGCCGAGTGCACCCGGTCGTCATAGATAAAATGCAGCACCAGGCCGAACAACCCGACCGGCACGGTTCCCCACAATACCGCCCAGAACAGCGGACTCTCACCCACCGGCCGCGCGGCCGCAAGGGAATGCTTCCAGTCCATGCTGATGGCAAACAGATCACGGCGGAAGTACCAGATCACGGCAATCAAGCTGCCAAAATGCACCGCAGTATCGAAAGAGACATTCTGCACCTTCTGCCCCATCACGGCCGGCGCAAGAATCAGGTGCCCTGAACTCGACACCGGAAGGAACTCGGTAAAACCTTGTACGACTGCCAGATAAATCGCCTGTGTCACTTCCAGACTGTCAATCAACATGCTTTTCAATCACCTTTTTATTACTTAGTTATTATCGCCTTGTCAGCACCATGCAATGCCGAACACTCTCTGCACCACACCCTTGCT